>JBJFAP010000092.1:0-2655 GCA_051887975.1 Alphaproteobacteria bacterium
CATCATTTGCACCGGAAATGCTTCAAAAAGTCAGAGCTGTTGATCCGTTGAAGGCAAAACATTTGGGAAATGCTTTAATGCAGATTGCGGAAGAAGGCGGTGCTTCTGTCTTTAAGCCTTTAATCGGGAATGAATGGATTGTCGGTGTCGTTGGTGCTTTGCAATTTCAAATTTTGGCAGATCGTATTCGTACAGAATACGAAGTACCTGTTATTTTTGAACCGACTTCATTTATGACAGCGCGTTGGTTGGAAGGAACTCTGGCTGATATTAAAGATTTTGTCGATAAAAACAGGGCAAATGTTGCTCAAGATTATGATGAAAATTGGGTGTTTTTAGCGCGTAATGATTGGCATTTAAATAAAACCGCTGAAGACTTTCCAAAGGTCAAATTTATCAAAACAAAGCAAAATTAAAAAAAACTTTGATTTTTAACAAAATAGGAATATAATATCCCTATGAGTGGAACAGAACAACTGCAACGGCCGCAAATGAAGATCAATCCTGCCCCTTTGAAGGAAGAGGATAAGTATGATTTTTTGCCTTATATTGACAGAAATGCCGATATTTTACCTTCAAAGCAAGATTCTTGGGAAACTGATGAAAAAGCAAAGGCTTTTATGGCTGCGCTTAAAAATGGTGATGATTTATCTGATACCGATTGGAGTGGTATTAACTTAAAGGGCGCCAATTTGTCGGGTGCTGACTTGTACGGTGTTAAATTGTCAAAGGCAAATTTGATGAACGCCAATTTGTCGGGCGCGAAATTGGAATGGGCAGATTTGTCTTATGCTTATTGTGAAAACACAGACTTTTCCAATGCAGATATGAAAAACACACAAATGAAAGGTGTTTTTTACAAAAATTGTAAAATTGACGGTGCTGATATTAATGAAGAAACTTTAAAGTATCTGCTTTCTGTTGAATGGTTCATCGGTCAAATTGAAAAAGGAAAAATAAAACTGGATGAAATACCACAAGACCAGCTTAATTATCTTGATTTACGAACCATGGACTTAAGCAGAGTTGAAATACCGGAAGATATTGACTTGTCGGCTTTGGTGTTAGAGGGGGTCAATTTGTCCGGTGTTTATATTCCAAAAGGGCATTTTTTGAATATGGCACTTATGGCAAAAACGAAAAAACGTGTACGTTTAATAATGCAACGTACTCAAAAAGCATTGGAACTGATGTATTTACGCTTAAAGGATGAACGTAAGCAAGCTATTGAAAAATATGGGGCAGAGCAGAAAAAAAGAACACTTTATGCGCGCGAATATGCTTTAAAATTACCGCGTCCAAAAGCAAAAATTACACCATCTGCTGCAACGGCTACGGACATCAAAACGACAACGGAAACGCCCAATCAAAAAACAACGTCAAAGCCTTTTAATAAGCGGGCAGAACAGGCAAAGAAGATTAAAATAAAAACAAATTCGAAGAAAAGGGCTTAAAACATGCGTTCGACAATGAGTTATGCATATATTGAACGAAGGAAAGCTGTAAGATATTTAGCTTTGCGTTGGGGCTTGTGTATTTTGTGCTTTTGGGCATTGCTGTTTGTTTTTATGCCATTATCGCGTTTAATTATTGAAAGATTTTCGGCGGATGGATTTAAGGAAGCGCGGTTGTTTTTTTCTCGTTCGTTTCAAAATCCTCTTGTGGTTTGGAAAGATTATTTTAAGTGGTTTTATATGCTTATTTTTTATGAACCAAGGCATACTCTTTGGTCATCGTTTATCGGGTGGCGTTTACCGTTGTTGCCGACATTGACTTTTATTTTTGTATCTTGGTATTATTTTTTGGATAATCCTTACGATTACCGACCGTTGTATTTCGGTTATGGCAGGGAAGCTCGGCCAACTGATTTAAAGCAAATGGGGCTGGATAAGGGAAAATACCTGTTTCTTGGTAATTTAAAAGGCGTAAAAATGCGTATGCCGGATACGCGTTCTGCGTTTTGTATCGGTGCTCCGGCTTCCGGAAAAACGGCTGGTGTAATTATTCCCAATATTTTAATGGCAGATAATGCGTGTTTGTTTATTCATGATCCGACAGGACAACTGATGAAATTGACAAGCGGATACAGGGCAACTTTAGGTCCTGTTTATAATATGGATTTTTCAAAAGCAGATGATCCGCAAAAAGGAGTCTTTTATCCTTGTTGGAATCCTTTAAATGAAGCCAATATGCCTCCTCAACATGCAGGTCGCGACAGTTATATCGACAGTTTAGTTGAATTTTTGATTCCTGAAGGCGGCGATATGACTGATCCTTATTGGGTAAAATCTGGAAGAGCTTGCTTGACAGGATTGACAATTTATATTGCTAATAAAGTTGAACAAGCAAAAGCAAATGATTATTTTGTAGCGCGTCTTGATAAAGGATTGGATGAACAAGATTTAAAAGTACTTTTAAGTTATTATAAGCGTATGCAACCGACACCCGAAGTTCAAAAAGCAATGGATGCAATCGAAAAAGGTGTTTTTTCAAAAGATGTTTATACCCCTATTGGTACGTGGTCGCCTATGCCGGAAAATTGGATAGGAAAAGAAGCCTCTTTCGGTATGTTGTTGGATATGCTCAATAACTGGATGTTTTCAAAGACAAAGGAATTGCGTAAGCGTAAGGATGAAGGCGATGTTGATGCTGTCA
>JBJFAP010000093.1:0-2649 GCA_051887975.1 Alphaproteobacteria bacterium
AACAGGATTTACAACAACACCCAAATCTTGCTTAATCTTGGCAACATCGAAACGTGCAAAATGAAAGATTTTAACAACATCTTTATCCGTTAATAACCTTTTTAAATTAACAGGTTCAATTCCCTTTATAATTTGGACTAAATAAGCATGTCCTTTTCCATCACCCAATTGAACCAAACATAATCTGTCGCGATATAAATTCAATCCCATTGTTTCCGTGTCAACAGCAACAGAATCTTTAAATTTTACTTTATCCGGCAAATCGCCTTTATAAAAGAAAATACGTTCCATGAAAACCTCTTTTTTAAATGGTGCCCGAAAGAGGACTCGAACCTCCATGTCTTGCAACACTCGCACCTGAAACGAGCGCGTCTACCAATTCCGCCATCCGGGCATTTTTATTACAGCATAAGGGATACTCCCTTTTTAAGCAGAAGTCAAGTGTTTTTTTCAATGCTTCAATTTTTCCAATACCGCAAAAGGATTAGGCTTATTTTCTCCTTCTATTTTATCTTCAAACACTGCATTTTGTTTATGCGGATACGGGTTCATAAACAATATCAGATATTGTGTGGCCAATTCTGCTAAATCAATCCTGTTATTTTCCACCGGTGTAATATCCGGAGAATCCATATCAATGTCAACAGATACTTTATAACGTTTGTTATCTGTGAAAAATTCTTCAAAATCCTCATCTATTTTTTCTTGCACCGGTTCTCCCGTTATGACGCAAGATTGAACAATATTTGCTTTAATATTCCCATAAACACGAATTAAATTATCCCTTTCGGCAGTGATAGCTGCTTTGAAATCATTTACGGCTAAAATCCCCAAGCGCGTTGCCAATTCTTCACATTCTTTTTTATTTGCACGCCATTCTATTGTTTTCGGCTTATCCGATAAAGCACCTGTTTCCAACACATATGCAGATTTTTTCATTTTTACTTTCCTTTTTTGTGCGAATCAACTATATATATACACATTATATGAAAGAAGGTTAAAATGAGCAAGTACAGAAGTTTATTTTTTGGATTATTTTTGATTACAAGTTGTTCTTTGTTGGGAACTGAAAGAGTCGGTGATGCACCGGAAACGTTGCGCGTAAACGCTATCAAAGCCGGAACGCATACAAAAGATGATGTTGCAAGACTTTTAGGAACCCCAACATCCATTACACTGTTTGAAAAAGAATCATGGCTTTACATTGAATCCGAAGAACAAAATCGCTTGTTTTTGCCTCAACAAGAAATTGACAGAGAAGTCATACAAATCACTTTCAAAAAAAATGGCGTTGTTGAACGTGTCAAAAAATGGACATTAGAAGATGGTAAAGACATTGCTTTTGATTCAGATACAACTCCTGTTGTTGGAAAAGATTTAAGCGTTATTGATGAAATGGTCGGTAATTTTGGTAAATTTCCGGCAAATCACAAAGGTGGCAACAGATAAAAGGATAAACTTATGCAAAACACAAAATTAACAGATGCTATTTACTATATCGGTGCAGACGATAAGACGTTGGATTTATTTGAAGGACAATATATCGTACCAAATGGTATGGCGTATAATTCATACCTTATTAAAGATGACAAAATTGCTGTGATTGACACAATCGACATCAGAGCAACAGAAACGTGGTTTGATAATCTTGAACGCCATTTGGAAGGCAAAATTCCTGATTATTTGATTGTATTGCATATGGAACCCGATCACGCAGCCAATATTGAGGCTTTTTTAAATAAATATCCGACAACAAAAGTTGTTGCAAACAATAAAACATTCGTAATGATTGGACAATTCTTTGAGCATTTGAATTTGCAAGACAGAACGATTGTTGTCAATGAAGGCGATACTTTAAATCTGGGAAAACACACTTTGCATTTCATTTTTGCTCCAATGATTCATTGGCCGGAAGTGATGATGGCATATGAAGATAAGGAAAAAATTTTATTTTCCGCCGATGCTTTTGGTAAATTTGGAAGTCTTGATACCGATGAAGATTGGACATGTGAAGCAAGACGTTATTATTTCAATATTGTTGGGAAATATGGTGCGCAAGTTCAAAACCTGCTCAAAAAAGCCGCAACTTTAAATATTCAAAAAATCTTTCCTTTGCATGGTCCGATGTTGACAGATAACCTTTCATATTACATTGGAAAATATAACATATGGAGTGCGTATGAACCGGAAGATAAAGGCGTTTTAATTGCTTTTACATCCATTTACGGCCACACAAAACAAGCTGCGTTCAAATTAAAAGAAATGTTGGAAGCCAAAAACATAAAAGTTGCAATAACAGATCTTGCGCGTGATGATATGGCCGAAGCGTTGGAAGATGCTTTTCGTTATGACAGAATGATTCTTGCAAGCCCGACCTATGATACGGGAATTTTTCCGGCGATGGAAAACTTTATTTTACACTTAAAAGGCAAAAATTATCAGAACAGAACTGTCGGATTTATTGAAAACGGGTCTTGGGCTCCGATGAGTGGTAAAAAAATGCGTACGCAAATGCAAACATGCAAGAATATCCGCTTTTTGAATACAATGCTTTCAATCAAATCTGCCTTAAAAGATGCCGATATTGCGGTGTTGCAAGCAATGGCTGATGAATTGGAAAATTAAAAATTTTCGTTGCTTTCACGAAAT
>JBJFAP010000094.1:0-1816 GCA_051887975.1 Alphaproteobacteria bacterium
CACAAATGTTTGTTGCCGTTTGGGTCTGTTCGTTTGATTGATCATATACTCAAGTAAATTTTTAATGACGGTGGACGCAATATCACGATTGTCTGTTCTTGCAAGGAAATTATAGATGCTTTTAAAAATGCTCTACGTCCGACCCCAGAAATTGCTGCCATTATGCGTCAAAAAGGATATTTACGCATAGCAGAAGCAATTGAAGATACCGCGCTGCCGGAAGATGCAAGAATCCAATATGTTATTCAGGAAAAACCTTTGGGAACGGCGCACGTTTTAGGTCTTGCCCATCAAATTTCACATGATAAACACGCTGTAATGATTTTTCCGGATGACATTTATTTGCCCTTTGATGAACAAAACAATCAAATTGCAAAATTATTGGAAAATTTTTGTAAAAACAAAAAACAAGTATTAGGTACAGGCATTTATCAAGAAGATGTTTCCCGTTATAGTATTATCGACAACGGCAGAATGATTGAAAAGCCACAAAAAGCATTAAATCACATTGCTTGCTTCTCGCCTTTTGTAATTCCAAAAGAAATGTTGGATTATATGTCATCAAAAGTTGATGATTTAGAAAAAGGTATTTATAAACCGCATACTGTCGCAGGCGAATGGGTTTATACTGACGGCATTAACGAATTTTTGGATATGGGCGGACAAGAACAAGGATTTTCAGTACACGCACTTTTAAAAGATGACGCTGATCAATACGTTGATATGGGAACTCTGCCGACTTATGAACACGGAATGTTGTTATCACTTTTGACGCGATCAAAGTACAAAGATGATCACATTGCGTTTGCCAAAGCTTTTTTAGATAAGCAAAACTAACGTTTTGTCGCAGAAGTTTTATCTTCTTTTACTTCTTCAAAGGAAAAACGAAATCTTCCTTTGTTGTAACGGATTTGATCTTTTAATAAATTATCCGTTAAAAATGCATCAATCAGCGCACTTGTTTCATCGTTGATACCTTTATATCTGACGACAATAGGTCCAACATCGGAATGCACAATCACTTCACAAGGAAATTCAGTAATGGCCGTATAACCATCCATAGAAAAAATATCTTCACAATGGTATTTTCCCATTGGTTTAGACTGTTCAAACGTAAAGTTAGTCACTTCCAACGCATATCCGATCAATTGTTGATACGGCTCTTGTTCCAAAGGTAAAACGACATCAGAACTTAAAGCCGGAATCTGTGTTGTTTGTGCGTCAACCCCTACTGCAAAAAGGCAAACAGACAAGATATAAAATAATTTTTTCATTTGCTTTCTCCTGTTATTGATACGATTATCATAAGCCAAAAAAAGCAAAAAGCAATAAAAATTTTATTTTTTTACTTGCTTTTTTATTTTTTTTAAGGTATAAAGGTCTTGCTTTTTGGATGGGTGGCCGAGTGGTTGAAGGCGCACGCCTGGAAAGTGTGTTTAGGTCTAAAGCCTAACGCGAGTTCGAATCTCGCCCCATCCGCCATTAAAACACCCTATTAAGGGTGTTTTTTTTATGGTGGTGGGTGTGAGGTTCGGCCGAGCGTTGCGAGTTCGTTCGCGAAGCGGATGCCGTCAGGCAGTCCGAATGAAATGAGGACGAGGGATTTATCCCGAGCAATCTCGCCCCATCCGCCAATTTTAAAAACGCCTTTTGGGCGTTTTTTTGTGGGCGAGAAAAGAACGAAGCGTTTGCGAGTTCGTTCGCGAAGCGGATGCCGTCAGGCAGTCCGAATAAAATGAGGACGATGGATTTATCCCGAGCAATCTCGCCCCATCCGCCATTAAAACACCCTATTAAGGGTGTTTTTTTTATGGTG
>JBJFAP010000094.1:1916-2644 GCA_051887975.1 Alphaproteobacteria bacterium
GTGGGTGTGAGGTTCGGCCGAGCGTTTGCAAGTTCCCTCGCGAAGCGGATGCAAAATTTATCCATATATATGTTTTTTCATAAAAAAATTCCTTTTTTGTGATATAAAAATTTCTTATAAATTCACAAAGGGAAATATTATGCACATAATGAACGTTCAAACAAAATACTATAACTTGTTAAAATCAGAAAGAAAAACCGTTGAATTGCGTTTATTTGATGAAAAAAGACAAAAAATAAAAATCGGAGATGAAATTCTTTTTTCGGATTCTTCCAACTCAAACGATAATTTTAAAGCCGTTGTTTTAAAATTACATCAAGCCGAAACTTTTGATGCTTTGTGTCAAATCATTAGCCCTCAACAAGCCGGATTTTCAACAAAAGAAGATCTTACTTCAGCATTAGAAGAATTTTACACACCATCTGCGCAAAAACAATTCGGCGTTATCGGAATAGAAATAAAAAAGATTGAGTAAGCTTTCCTCTAATCTTAAAGCGCCCTTTTACGGGCGGCTTTATGTATAAAAATACTTAATCTTCCATTATCATTACAGGTAATTTATCACGCAATTCAATTTCAGCAATATAATCAAAAATCGGATTGATACCATCCAATTCAACGACGATTGCGCGCTTATTATTTGCCATCAATTTTTGAGCTTCTTCAGCCAAAAAATCCAAAACAACAGCATCATCAGCGTCATTATTACGATACAAAATCGCATGTCT
>JBJFAP010000095.1:0-2635 GCA_051887975.1 Alphaproteobacteria bacterium
TATTCATCTTCGGGTTTATTCATAGAAGCCATCTTGTGTAAAAACTTTGTCAGAAATTCTTGGTTTTCTTTTATTAAATTATAATAGATGGTTGCATATTCGAATGTTAATTGATGACGTTTTAAAATAAGTCTTTCTGTTTCAATTTCTTCATCAAAAGGTGTTTTTATCAATTCTTCCATATTTTTTCCTTTCATTTTTTTTGCTTTGTGATGTAATTATTTTGTAATTACGTTTTGTAATTACTTTTGTGAGCACTTTTTTAATTGTTCGATATCCCACATAAACATTCTGTAAAGTTGCGGCGCACCGTTGTTGATGTTCCAACCGAAAGCGTCCATTCTTTGTAAATTATAATCATCTAACCCCAATTTTGATTTATCGGCATTGGACAATGACGGTTCAATAATTATGCAATCGGGATTTATTTGTTTTATCTGTTCGCGAAAATTTTTTATTTTAGCGGGAGTTGATATTTCTTCAGGTTCGATGGCAAGTGTTGTTCCATTGATATGAAAATAATCAAAAAAGTAATCAAAGCCTTCATGCAAAGCAACGAACTTTTTGTCTTGAGGAATGACAGATGCTTTTTCTTTTAGTGATTTTAAATATTCAATTGCTTTTTGTTTATTACTTAAAAACTTTTCTTTGTTTTTCGGATCTTTTTGGCTCATTACGGCTTCGATTTTATCCAAAGATGCAATCGCATTGTCTATATCAAGCCAAAAATGCATATCTGTTTGGGTTGAATGCAGCGGATGATTTTTTGTTTTTAAATGATGATTTTCAATTAACGGAACAACAAGGGCATTCGGGCAAACGGTTTGAACGGCTTGTGGTATGTAAGATTCCAATTCTTTTCCCGCAAAAAAGACAATATCCGCTTTTTGTAAAGACTTCATTTGCGAAGGCTTTAATTCGACATGGTGGTGCTTTGCGCCTTTTTTATGAATAATCCCGACAGGATAAACGCCCTGTGTGATTTGTAATACCAAAGATTGAATCGGCGGATATGTCGCAACAATTTTCATTTTGGCATTTACTTGTGTGCTGATAAGTAGCAAAAGAATAAATAAAAAACGTTTCATATAAATCCTTTCTTGCAAAATCAATAAAAAAATAATAAAATACATCCAAATGAAAAGCAAGGAAAAAATAAAATGGAAAGCTTGGTCGTTTTAAAAAATGTTTCCGTTCAGGACGGACAAAAAATTTTATTGGAAAATATTTCTGCCGTCTTTAACAAAGGACAACTGACAACCCTAATCGGTCCGAACGGAGGCGGTAAAAGTACTTTACTGAAATTGATTTTGGACGTTATGCACCCGACAAAAGGAAAAGTTCATATCCGAAAGGGTATCAAAATCGGATATATGCCGCAAAAAATAATCATCGATCCGCAGTTGCCTCTTACCGTTCGCTATTTTTTAAAAAATCCGAAAATTTTGGAAAATTTAAACAGCTGCGATTTACTTGATTTAAATATGGCAACCTTGTCCGGTGGAGAAATGCAACGTGTTTTGTTGGCTTATGCCCTTCAGGATAATCCGGATCTGCTGTTGTTGGATGAACCGACACAAGGGTTGGATATGACAGGTGAAAGACAACTTTACGAATTGATTTTTGATTATCAAGCCAAGACAAATTGTTGTATCGTGATGGCTTCGCATGATTTAAATGTTGTTTTAGCGCGTTCCGATCAAGTTTTGTGTTTAAACGGACATTTGTGTTGTCAAGGACATCCGGATGCACTGCGCCATCACAAAGGCTATCAGGACTTATTTGAAAAGGTTTCTTACACGCATCATCACGATCACATTCACTGTTTAAGCGGAGAAATAAAAGATGTTTGATTTAATGCTTTATCCTTTGTTGGCGTTGTTGGGAATAGCCGTTTTATCAGGTCCTTACGGATGTCAAATGATATGGCACAGATTGGCATGTTTAGGCGATGCTTTGTCGCATGGTGCGTTGTTGGGGTTGTCTTTTGGTGTGATAATGAATTTACCAAAGGGAATTTCTTTATTTTTATTGTCTGTCGTTTGGGCTTTGTTTTTGTGGCTTTTGACGCGCAAACGAAACGCTTCAACAGACACCATTTTGGCGTTTTTAACACAATCATCTATGGCACTGGCAATTTTGCTGTATGCGATGAATGGGGATAATCATGCGCCGTTAATGCACGCGTTTTTGGGGGATGTTTTGTTAACGACAAAAGAGGATGTTCTTTTTATTTTTGGATTAGATATAGTTCTTGGCTTGATTTTGGTATTTTGTTGGAAAAAATGGCTTTTGATTGCCATTAATCCGGATTTAGCGAGTGCACAGAAATTTTCGGTTTCTTTTTACACGTTTTTATTTTTTGCAAGTATTGGTTTTTTTGTTGCCAACTCAATGCAATATTTAGGGGCTTTACTTGCGCCGGCATTTTTTGTTATGCCGCCTTTAATTGCGCGCCCATTGTCAAATACGCCCAGAAAAATGGCATTATTTTCAAGTATAATTGCTCTGTTAAGCGCATATTTGGGGGCTGTCATTTCGTATTATTTCGATTTGCCAACAAGCGCGGCAATTATTGCGGTGAATTTAAGTTTATATTGCATTGAATTTTTTGTGTTGTTTATTAAGAAAATGT
>JBJFAP010000096.1:0-2633 GCA_051887975.1 Alphaproteobacteria bacterium
CTATAATTTTGCAGGGATTAAAGATGAAACGGTTGATTTTTTAATTGAAAAAATTGTATCGGCCAAAACAACAGAAGAATTACAAACATCAACACGTGCGTTAGACAGAGTTTTAATGTGGGGATTTTATGTTATTCCTCAATGGCATATGGATAAAACACGAATTGTTCATTGGGATAAGTTTGGTTTTCCAAAAGTAAGTCCTATGCAGGGGATTTCGATTATGAGTTGGTGGTGTAAGAAGGAGTGTAAATGAAAAAATATATCTTAAAAAGATTAGCTCTTATCCCTCTGACATTGTTTGGTATTATGTTGGTTAATTTTTTATTTGTGCAATTATCTCCGGGTGGTCCGGTGGAACAAATGATGATGAAAATAGAAGGAACTTCTGTTTCGGCAACGGCAAGGGTTTCCGGTGCTTCGTCAAGTGTTGCGGAACGTGCCGCCTCTAATTCGAAATATCAAGGGGCACAAGGGGTCAGGGAAGAACTTAAAAAACAATTGGAACACGAATTTGGGTTCGACAAGCCGATTTACACAAGATTTTTCTTGATGATGAAAAAATATCTGATGTTTGACTTTGGAAAAAGTTTTTATCAGGATAAAAAAGTCATCGATCTAATCAAAGAAAAAATGCCCGTTTCTGTTTCTTTAGGTATTTTTTCAACCTTGCTTATTTATTTGATTTCAATTCCTTTGGGTATCAGAAAAGCTTTAAAAAACGGTTCGAAATTTGATTCTTGGACAAGTTGGTGTTTGATTATCGGTTATGCAATTCCTTCTTTTCTGTTTGCTATTTTATTGGTTATTGTTTTTGCAGGTGGCAGATATTTAAATTGGTTTCCTTTACGCGGGCTTGTATCGGATTATTGGGATACTTTATCAACGTGGGGAAAAATCAAAGATTATTTATGGCATTTGGTTTTGCCTGTATCTGCGATGGTAATCGGTGGTTTTGCGGGGCTTACAATGCTGACAAAAAATTCGTTTTTGGAACAAATGGGGGAAAATTACACTATTACAGCAAGGGCAAAAGGATTGACGCAAAATCAAGTTTTATATCGCCACGTATTCAGAAATGCAATGTTATTGATTGTTTCCGGTTTTCCGGCTGTTTTGGTCGGTATGTTGTTTACGGGTTCTGTTTTGATAGAAGTTATTTTTTCGCTTGACGGCATTGGTTTGTTGGGTTTTGAATCGGTTATGAACAGAGATTATCCTGTTATTTTCGGAACACTTTATATGTTTGCTTTGTTGGGATTGGTGTTAAATTTAATCAGTGATTTGACCTATCGTCTTGTTGATCCAAGAATTGATTTTGAAAGAAGAAAATAAATGACTCCTTTGGCAAAAAAACGTTGGCAATTATTTAAATCACAAAAAAGAGCTTACAGATCTTTGATTTTATTCATCGCTGTTTTTGTGATTTCTTTGTTTGCAGAAATTATTGCAAACGATAAGCCGATTTTTGTATGGTATAAGGGCAAGGCTTATTTTCCGATTTTTGAAAATTATACAGATATAACTTTTGGCGGAAGTTTGCCGACATATGCGGATTACAAGGATTCTTTTACTAAAAAACAAATTAAAGATAACGGGTTTATGATTATGCCGATTGTGGAGTTTTCTTACGATACAATCAATTATGAATTGGATGCGCCAGCGCCGACTCCTCCGACGTTTACAAATCCTTTAGGAACAGATGATCAAGCGCGTGATGTGTTTGCACGGTTGTTGTATGGTATCAGAATCAGTGTTTTATTTGGTTTGCTATTAACATTTTTTTCTTCTGTCATTGGTATTTTTATGGGGGCAGTGCAGGGATATTTTGGTGGTAAGATAGATTTATTTTTGCAACGTTTTTTGGAAATTTGGGGATCTTTACCTCAAATGTTTGTCTTAATCATTGTGTCCAGTGTTTTATTGCCGAGTTTTTGGACTTTATTATTTGTTTTATTATTGTTCGGATGGACGAGTTTGGTCGGTGTTGTCAGAGCAGAGTTTTTGCGTTGCCGTAATTTGGATTATGTGAAAGCAGCAAAAGCTTTAGGGGTATCGGATATGCGCATTATGTTCAGACATATTTTGCCAAACGCATTGGTTGCAAGCATTACTTATATTCCATTTATTTTGTCCGGAAGTATTGTTGCTTTAACGGCTTTAGATTTTTTAGGATTTGGTTTGCCGGTAGGGTCTGCTTCGTTGGGTGAAATGATCAGTCAAGCAAAAGAAAATTTATCTGCTCCATGGTTGGGTATATGTTCATTTTTAACAATGGCGATTTTGTTGTCTTGTCTTGTTTTTATAGGTGAGGGAGTGCGTTTTGCTTTTGACACAAGAGCTAAAAAGACTTTTGAAAAACAAACGAATATTCTTATCGGGCATAAAAAATCAAATAAATTACTTTGCGTTCAAAATTTAAATATTTCTTTTGACGAACATGAGCTCATCAAGGACATCAATTTTGATATTGAAAAAGGCAAAACGGTCGCTTTGGTTGGCGAATCGGGAAGCGGAAAGTCAATTACGGCTTTATCAATTTTGGGGCTTTTAACAAATGCAAAAGTAAAAGGGTCTATACAGCTTGAAGGTCAGGAATTGATTGGCCTTTCAGATGAAAAAATGCAAAAAAT
>JBJFAP010000097.1:0-13372 GCA_051887975.1 Alphaproteobacteria bacterium
AAAAAATTAAGTTTTGTCAATAATTTCTTTATTTAATTTTTTTAGTCAATTTGTAAAAAAAATTATTTTTTTTGTTTACTTTTTTTAAAAAATGTTGTATAATGTTGATATTAAAAAATAAAAAGACTCTTTATAGTTATATTTTACTTATATTTTAAGTTTTGGATAAAATTTTAAAGATTCTTGTTTACTTTTTATTAAAAATATGGTATAATGGATTCGTTCAATAAATAAAAAAGGAGAAAATAAAATGAACATGAAAAATTTAAAAAGTGCTTTAGGGTTATCTGCTTTATGTGGAGCTTTGTTGGTTGGTGGTTCAAGTTGCGTATCAGGACCGACAGTTTTACTTGATAAAGATGGAAAAGCTGTTATCGGCCAAGATGGAAAACCCGTTATGGTTCAAACTTCCGGTTGGGATAACTTCAAAGCTGGTACTATGAAGACATTACAAACAATTGACAGTACAGCCAACACTATCGCCAACAGTGGCACAGTTCAATTGCTTGAAAAAGGCGTGAACATTGTTACAGGCATTGAAAATGCAAATTCAAACAGAAGAAATGCAAACGCCAACGAAGATCAAGCAAAATATCAAAAAAGAATTGGTCAACAATTGCAAAATCTTAATCAAAACATAAAATAACATTAACTTTTTAAAAAAAAACGCACTCGATTGAGTGCGTTTTTTATTGTTTTTTAAGGTGTATGATACCTTTAAATTATCTTTTACAATAATTCCGTTTGAGATAAAGCCGCTGCTATAAATGCCTTAAACAAAGGATGTGCGGCAAACGGTTTACTTTTAAATTCCGGATGAAATTGTCCTGCAATAAAAAACGGATGAGATGGAATTTCAATGATTTCCGGCAACAAACCGTCCGGTGATTTTCCGGATATCACAAATCCTTTTTCTGCCAACTTATCTTCCCATGAAATGTCCATTTCATAACGATGGCGATGGCGTTCTTGAATTTCGTTTTTACCATATATTTTTTGCGCCAACGAACCATCTTTAATCACACAAGGATATGCCCCCAGACGCATTGTACCGCCTAAATCCCCATTATCCGGACGAATAGACTTCACACCATCTTTTTCCCAAACTTTCATTTTAGATATAACAGGTGTACAATTTTCGGACATTTCCGCCGAATTTGCATTTTCTATACCCAGCAAATGACGACATGCTTCAATTACAGCCATTTGCATACCCAAACATATTCCAAAGAAAGGAATTTTCTGTTCTCTTGCATATTGAATGGCCTTGATTTTACCTTCACATCCTCTGTTTCCAAAGCCACCCGGAACTAAAATACCCGCAAGTCCGTTCATTTTTTCTGCAAAAGCTTGGTCTGAAAGCGTTTCCAAATCTTGACTTTCAATCCAATCAATATCCACTTTTGTATTGTTAGCAATACCGGCATGAACTAATGCTTCTTTTAATGACTTATAAGTGTCCAACATACCGCAATATTTTCCAACGACTCCGATTTTGACAGTTTTTGTAAAACCGTTCATTGTTTTGATAATATCATACCACTTTTGCATATCAGGCTCGGGTGCTGAATCTAACATACCAAAGTGTTTTAATACTTGCACATCAAGTCCTTGCTCGTGATAACAAATCGGAATTTCATAAATATTTTTAACATCCAAAGCGGCAATTACATTATCCGCGCTGACATTACAAAACAAGCCCAGTTTTCTGCGTTCGTCCGCCCCAACATCCATACGAGTGCGACAAAGCAATATGTCCGCCTGAATACCGGATTCCAACAACTTTTTAACAGCTTGTTGCGTCGGCTTTGTTTTTAATTCGCCCGAAGATTCAATATAAGGAAGCAATGTTAAATAAACAAAACAAACATTTTCCCTGCCCTTTTCATTAGCAAATTGCCGAGCTGCTTCCAAGAAAATTGTTCCTTCAATATCACCAACAGTTCCGCCAACTTCATACAAGACAAAATCTTCCCCCTTTAAATCCGACTCCAAAAAAGCTTTGACTTCATTCGTTACATGAGGAATCATTTGGACCGTTGCGCCAAGATAATCTCCTCTACGTTCTTTTGTCAATACGTTATAATAAATTCGGCCTCCAGAAATACTGTCCGTTTTATGACAAGAAATTCCTGCAAATCTTTCATAATGTCCCAAATCCAAATCCGTTTCCGCGCCATCATCTGTCACAAAAACTTCCCCATGCTGATACGGGCTCATTGTTCCTGGATCCAAGTTCAAATACGGATCCATTTTACGCATACGAACTGTATATCCTCTGGCTTGCAATAAAGAGCCGATAGCGGCGGAGGCGATACCTTTTCCCAAACCGGAAACGACACCACCCAAGATAAATACATATTTAGTCATTTGATTTCTCCTGTTGTTTTTCTTATCATAATCAAAACAAAAATCCGGTCAAGAAAAATTTTTAGAAAATTTATCACAAGAAACACAAAAAACTTCTTGCATTATTTAAATAAAAAAGGTAGATTCTGTTCAGATAAGAAAGGTTTTCACATGAATATTTTTACGATTTTAAAAAAGCAAATACTTGATGCGTTGCAACTTTTGGCAAATACTGGAAAGATAAATCAAATGCCAAAAACAGATCGAATCACAACCGAACCGCCAAGAGATTCTGCTCATGGGGACGTTGCAACAAATGTAGCGATGGTGTGCGCGGGACAAGTCGGAATGAAGCCGCGCAATTTTGCCGAATTGATAGCAGAACAATTACAACAACTTGATTCGGTCGAAACGGTGGAAGTTGCAGGTCCCGGCTTTATCAATTTGAAACTTTCCAATCATTTTTGGTATGATCAATTAAAAACAATACTGAATAAAAAGGAACATTATGGCGATTCCGATATGGGTAAAGGCGAAAAAATCAATGTTGAATTTTGCTCGGCCAATCCGACAGGACCTTTGCATATTGGACATATCAGAGGGGCTGTTTTTGGCGATTGTATAGCCGGATTACTTTCAAAAGCAGGATTTGATGCCACACGTGAATATTACATCAATGATGCCGGTGCGCAGATGGATAAGCTTGCAAAATCGGCTTATTTACGTTATCGTGAAGCACTTGGTGAAGATATTGGTGAAATTCCGGCCGGTTATTATCCGGGCGATTACTTGAAAGATGTTGCAAAAGCAATTGTCCAAAAAGATGGTGATAAATGGATGAATACGGACGAGTCCGAATGTCATCTTTATTTCCGCGAATTTGCCTGTAAAATGATTTTGGATGGCATCAAAAAAGATTTAGCCGATATAGGTATTCATTTTGATGTATTTTCTTCCGAATTGGCAATTAAAAATTCCGGTGGAATTGAACGCGCTTTAAATGTATTAAAAGAACAAGATTTAGTTTATACAGGTATTCCGGAAAAACCCAAAAGTGATAAAGCGGGTGATGATTGGGAACCGCATGAAATGTTGTTATTCCGGTCCACAAAATTCGGTGATGAAACGGACAGACCGCTTGCGCGTGCCGATGGCACATATACTTACTTTATGCCGGACATTGCATATCAATATGACAAATTCCAACGTGGTTTTAATCGCTTAATTATGGTTTTAGGCGCGGATCATGGCGGATATGTAAAGCGTTTGACTTCTGCCGTTGAAGCTATCACGCAAAATCAAGCACGTTTGGAAATGCCGCTTGTTCAGATGGTCAGTTTTTCAAAAGACGGTCAGCCGTTTAAAATGTCAAAAAGAAACGGGACTATCGTTTTGCTTCGTGATTTATTGGAAGAAGTGGATAAAGATGTTATTCGCTTTTTTATGATGACGCGAAAAAATGATTCTCAATTGGAATTTGATTTGGTTAAAGTCAAAGAACAATCCAAAGACAATCCGGTGTTTTATGTGCAATATGCGCACGCGCGTGCAAACTCTGTTTTCCGCCATGCACAAGAAATGTTCGGCAACGATATTATGAACGAATTGGATAAAGCTGATTTATCTTTATTGACAGATGCAGATGAAATCGCCCTTATTCGTCAAATGTCTGAATTTCCGCGTCAAATTGAAGCCGCTGCAAGTGTTATCGAACCGCACAGAATAGCCTATTATTTGAATGATGTTGCCTCTGCATTCCATTCGTTATGGAATAAAGGCAGAGATGATGTCAAAATGCGCTTTTTGGATGAAAACAATCCTGAACTGTCAAAGGCAAGGCTTGCTTTATTGCAAGGCGTTTGCCATGTAATCGCATCCGGACTTAAAATTTTTGGTGTGAAACCCGCAAAGGAGATGTAATATGCAAGAAAAAGATATGCCTGATTTTTTAAATGATGAAAAGCAACCTTCTGATGAAGATGTTAAATTTGAACAAGCGAAAGAACGCTTGAATTTTGACATTTCCGCCCTATCACCGCAAGACAATCAAGATGCTGTTCCTTATGATTTTCGTTCCGAACACAAAATTGTTACAGATGAAGAAGAAAATGTTGTTGAAAAAAGTTCTGCTTCTATTCGTTTCCACGCCATCGGAATCGGTATTTTAATCGGTGTTTTATTAGCCGTTTTAATCAGCGTCTTTTTGTTCGATAATAACGATAATGATGAAAAAAATGCTAAACCTGTTGTTATCACGCAATCACAACGTCCCGTAAAAGAACGCCCAGCTGTTCCCGGTGGAATGGAAATTCCTGACCGAGACAAAACTGTTTATCAAAAAATGCGATCGGATGAAATCAAAGAAAAAGTAATTATTGTTCCTGTTTCCGAAGAAAAACCTGTTCAACCACAGGTTAAAACAAAAGAAGGGGCTGTTTTGGGTGCGCCACGAAGCACAATGTCAGCGCAGGAAATTGAATGGGAAGTTTTGAATTTAAAAGAAACACCTGCCGTTCAGGAAACTGTACACAAAACTGAATCTGCTCCACTTCAAAAAACAGTTGAAGAAAAAGTTATCGAAAAAACAGAAAAAGAAGTGAAAAAAGCCTCGCCAAAAGTCGAGGTTGCGCCTGTTGTTGCCAATGAAACAAAAAAAGCTGTTCAAACCGCTAAAACAACAGCAAAGCCAACGGCTAAAACAACGACAAAAGAGTCTGCTAAAGACGTTTGGCATGTTCAATTAAGCTCTCTTGGTTCAAAAACTGCCGCCCAAAAAGAATTACCAAAAATCTTAAAAGCGCACTCCAGTTTGTTATCCGGCTTACCCAATCAGATTAAAGAAGTTAATGTCAAAGGAAAAACTTTTTATCGTTTAATGGTTGGAGAATTTAAAAACAAAACAGATGCTCAAAATTTGTGCGCCAAGTTGAAAAAGCAAAAACAAGATTGCACAATTACAAAGTAAGTCGGAGTTTTAAATGCCTCAATCGCTTTTATGGCAAATATCAACTTTTGTTATACCGTTGTTTCTGTCAATTATATTGCATGAAATAGCGCATGGTTGGGTTGCCTATAAATGCGGTGATTCAACAGCCAAAAGAATGAACAGGTTGTCATTAAATCCATTGCCGCATATTGATCCGGTGGGATCTGTTATACTGCCTGTTTTATTACTTGCCACAGGTTCGGGGATTATGTTCGGATGGGCAAAGCCAGTTCCTGTTAATTTTAACGCCTTACGCGATGAAAAAAAAGATATGGGGTTGGTTGCTTTAGCAGGGCCTTTTTTAAACTTTCTGCTTGCTGTTTTAGCCGCTGTTTGTTTGGCATTTCTTCAAAAATTTAATTTTCAAATAACGAATGTATTTTCTTTGTGGTTTGTCAGTTCAATCAGTGCCTTGTTGGCTGTCAATTTAGGTTTATGCGCGTTTAATTTATTTCCGATTTTACCACTTGATGGCGGACGTGTTCTTGTATCTGTTTTACCCCACAAGATATCCGAATCATTTGCACAAACGGAAAAATACGGCTTTTTTATTTTAATCGGTTTACTTTTCTTTTCTCCGCTATTGGGTATTGACATTTTGCGCGATTATGTGATATGGATAAAGGAAGGGTTAATACGTATTATCTCTTTTATTTTGGGAGGAATTTTGTAAAATGGAATATTCAGAAATTATTTTAATTGCCTTTATTTTATTGGTTGTTTTTGCCACAGTACAATTGAAAGAATTTATTGACTTCATAAAGGGCGCGCAATCCGTACAAGCAAAAGATGCCGTACCACCAAAAACAGTTTTAAAAACAACGGATTATCTTGATATTTCACAAGAAGAAGTTTTACCAAAACAAGATGAGAAGGATGAAAAGAAATCTGTGGCAAAAAAAGCTTCGGCAAGTGTAAAAGCCCCAGTCCAAAAGAAAACAGTCAACACCGCCGCTTCAACAAAAAAGAAGACATCTTTCGCTAAAAAGAAAGCTGCCGAGCTCCCCAAACATACAACAGCGAAGAAAAAAACGATAAAATAATTGCTTTTCGTATGTTTTTAAAAGCGGGGACTAAAAACATAGAGCGTAGGATGAGGCGATGTTACGGGTGCCGTTGCAGAAATTACCAGTACCTACAACCACGTTATACGCGGCTGTAGAGCCGTTAGCAGTCCCTGTCCACAAGCAAGCGAGGAGAGGTGACGCACCGTTTGCAAAATTCAGACACTTTCCTTCAAGTCCTGAAGCGTCCCATCTGTCTTCCAGATTTTCGCTTTTATCACAAACTTCACTTATACTCGCAAGGTGCATTCCCTGTGCTTGACACCATGACAAAGCTGTGTACCAATTCATATAAACAGTGCTTCGACAATACCTTTTTTGTCGGATGTGTGCCCTTTTCAACAATGCCATTTGGACACCATTCGCTGTCCGACAAAGAACTTGTCGCGGTATCATCCGCTTTTGCGGATATCGCAAAACACAAAACCAAACTTAAAATCAATAATGTTTTTTTCATTTTCTTCTTCCTTTCTTTTTATATTGTTTTTCTTGTCATACTCGCACTTGTTGCGAGTATCCATAACAATGCGGCTTGGATTCTCGGGTCAAGCCCGAGAATGACATAATAAAAAAAGTGCGTCATACTCGCACTTGTTGCGAGTATCCATACGGATGTGGATTCTTCGCTGTCGCTTCAGAATGACGGAACTGAATTATCTGTCTTTTCATTTTCTTCCTTTCTTTTTATTTATATTCCTTTTTTGTGGATTCTTCGCTATCGCTTCAGAATGACAATTGTTTTTTTAAAAGCGAAGACTAATAACAAAGCGCGAAGTAGTAAGCGCCGTAATTACGGTCGAGGCTGGTGCCGATAAAACCCGTACCTGCATTCACGTTATACGCGTTAGTAGAGCCGCGTGGATTCGCAGTCCAGCAATTTTTGGCCGTAACGTCAGACTTTATCAAATTTCCACAAGCTGCATTTCCTGTTGCACCATGCCATCCTTTGCATACTTCTTGCACGGTTGCAAGATGCCGTCCCTGATGTTGACACCATACAAAGGCACTCCACCATGTCATATTTGTCTTACTGATGCAATATTCATGTCCGTCAATGACACCTTCAAAAGGGTCGCCACCTTCGCATTTTCCCTCCGCATATGCAGAAGTTGCCACCATTGTCATCAAAATTGCCAAAATCGTTTTCTTCATTTTCTTCTCCATAAAAAAACATAACCACCTTTCGCAAGGTGGTCGGAGAGTTCAGAAATCATACATAAGCGATGACCTTATGACCTTTAAGAGAATAAACTCTCTGAACATTCGTCAAAAGCTCCCCGGCCAATGTCGGAGAATTGGAAATATTCCAATTTTTCTTATGTAAGGGTTTCTGACGCCCCGCACCTTAAAAAAGGCACTCGCGCTCAAAACAAGCGCTTGTGTAAAAGCATAAATACATTTTAAACATATGTCAAATAAAAAAAACACTTGCATTTATAAAAAAAATAGTGTATAAAGATAAAGTTTTCAAGTCAAATGGGCTTTTGGTATGCCCTCAGACTTGTGGTTTAACTTTTATTAAAAGGATAATAAAATGCCAAAATTAAAAACAAAATCCGCTGTCAAGAAGCGTTTTACGCTGACTGCCACAGGAAAAATCAAAAGAACAACCGCTTATAAGCGTCATTGTTTAGCTTGCAAAACAACCAAAATGAAAAGACAGGCCAGAGGTGGACGTATCTTGGATACGACAAATTTCAAGACTGTTGAACGTTTTATGAATGGATAGGAGATAGACAATGGCTAGAATTAAACGTGGTATGACAGCTCATGCAAAACATAAAAAAATGTTGGACATGGCTAAGGGCTATCGGGGTCGCAACTCCACAGTCTTTAGAGTAGCAAAAGAAAAAGTTGAAAAAGGTTTACAATATGCTTATCGCGACCGCAAAGCGAAAAAAACGACTTTCCGTATGTTATGGATTGCGCGTATTAACGCCGGTGTCAGAGCAGAAGGTTTAACTTATTCTCGATTTATGAACGGGCTGAAACAGGCCAACATTCAACTCGATCGCAAAGTTCTTGCAGATATCGCATTAAATAATGCAGAAGCTTTCAAAGGGTTGATTGAAAAAGCCAAAGCGGCTTTGAAGTAATCGTTCAAGAAAAAATACAAAAAGGTCGCTTGCAAAAGCGGCCTTTTTTGTGTATGATGCAGATAGTTTGTTAACAAAAGGAAATAATAAAAATGGATAATTTAGATAACTTGATTGCGGACTTGCTTGAAAAAGTTGATAAAGCTGATTCATTGCAAAGTTTGGATGATATCAGAGTAAATGCGCTGGGCAAAAAGGGCATTTTAACCGAACAAATGAAAACGCTTGGATCAATGCAACCGGAAGAAAGAAAAATTGCAGGGCAAGCGCTTAATGTTGCAAAAGAAAAAATTGCCGAAGCATTAGATGCCAAAAAACAAGCTTTGGAAAAAGCCGAAATGGATAAAAGATTGGCAACCGAAACGGTGGATGTTTCTTTGCCGGCTCGCCCTGAAAACATTGGTCGCATTCATCCGATTTCACAAGTAACGGAAGAAATGCTGACAATCTTTGCTCAAATGGGGTTCGATTTGGCTGAAGGTCCAGACATTGAAGATGATTGGCATAATTTTGAAGCATTAAATACACCGGCCAACCACCCTGCCCGCCAAATGCAAGCGACATTCTTTATGGATGGTGTCAAAGACGGTGTTATTCGGACACAAACATCCGGTGTTCAAATTCGCGTGATGGAAAACAAAAAGCCGCCTATTCGCATTGTTGCACCGGGTCGAGTTTATCGCCGCGATTATGATATGACGCATACGCCTATGTTCCACCAAATTGAAGGTTTAGTTATTGATAAATCCACAAATATGGGACATTTAAAGGGCTGTTTGTTGGAATTCATGAAAAAGTTTTTTGAAACCGATGATGTTGCGTTGCGCTTCCGTCCGTCTTTTTTCCCGTTCACAGAACCATCAGCCGAATGCGATGTCGGTTGCTCGCGTAAAAATGGAGAATTCAAAATTGCTTCCGGCGAAGATTGGATTGAATTATTAGGTTGTGGAATGGTTCATCCGAATGTTTTAAAAAACTGCGGCTTAGATCCTGATGAATATCAAGGTTTTGCCTTTGGTTGCGGTATTGACCGGTTTGCAATGCTTAAATACGGCATTCCTGATTTGCGTTCATTCTTTGAAGCGGACATGCGTTGGATGAAGCATTACGGTTTCTTGCCGCTTGATATTCCGACAATTACAAATGGTTTAAGTTTCAATGCAGGAGTAAAAAAATGAAATTCTGTTTATCTTGGTTAAAAGATTATTTGGATACAAATGCCAGTGTTGAAGAAATTTCTGCAACGCTGACAAAAATCGGTTTGGAAGTGGAAGAAGTCATTGATTCGACTTCAAATTTGCAAGGTTTTATTGTTGGTGAAATTAAAACGGTGGAAAAACACCCTGATTCAGACCATTTAAACGTTTTGTCCGTTTGGACGGGAACAGAGGCTTTGCAAATTGTTTGCGGTGCGCCCAATTGTCGCGTTGGAATGAAAAGCGTTTTAGCCCCTATCGGTACGCTTATTCCGAAATTCAACGAACGCATTGAAAAAGGGAAAATCAGAGGCGTTGAAAGCTTTGGTATGATGTGCGCTGAAGATGAATTATTGCTTGGGCCGGATCATACAGGAATTATTGATTTGAAAACAGATGCTGTGGCTGGAACACCGTTAATTGATGTATTAAAACCGGACGTTGTTTTTGATGTCAATGTGACCCCGAACAGAGGCGATTGCTTTGGTATCAATGGTATTGCGCGCGATTTAGCCGCCGCCGGATTAGGTACATTAAAACACACAGATGTTGCACCGATTGCCGGTTCATTTAAAAGCCCTATATCTGTTTCAACCGAAACACCGGATTGTCCTTTATTTACAATTCGATACATTAAAAATGTCAAAAATGTGGAAAGCCCTGATTGGTTAAAAAAGAAATTAACAGCAGTCGGGTTGCGTCCTATTTCTGCTTTGGTTGATATTACCAATTACTTTAATTTTGCAGAATGTCATCCTTTGCACGTTTTTGATGCCGATAAATTGACGGGAAACTTGGTTGTTCGTTCCGCAAAACAAGGTGAAACTTTGGATGCTTTGGATGAAAAAGTTTATACTTTGGAAGATGGAATGGTTGTTGTTGCCGATGACAAAGGCCCCCAATCTGTTGCTGGTGCTATGGGGGGAACACCAACCGGTTGCGATGAAAACACGACAAATGTTATTTTGGAAGCTGCTTATTTTAATCCGATGTCTATTGCGACAACGGCCAGAAAGCTCAACCTTGAATCCGATTCAAAAATGCGTTTTGAAAGAGGTGTTGATATCGCATCCACAATTCAAGTAAACCACAATGCAACACAAATGATTTTGGATTTATGCGGCGGAGAAGCTTCTGAAATGGTTGTTGCCGGAGAAGTTCCCTCTTCTACACGCACCATTGAATTTGATTTTGATCGGGTTAAAAAGTTGACAGGTATGGAAATCAGCCACGAAAAAATGGTTGATATATTAGAAACATTGGGATTTAAGGTAAACGGTAATCAAATTACTGTTCCGTCTTGGCGTATGAATGATGTGTCAATGTCTGCCGATTTAGTGGAAGAAATCGCACGCATTTACGGTTATGAAAATTTGCCGACATTATCAATGATGTCCGATTCACCCAGAACAGGTATTTTATTGCCACATCAGCACAGAGAATCTGCTGTACGCAGAGCATTGGCAAATACAGGATTATGTCAAGCGATTACTTGGTCATTTATGGACAGCAAATTGGCAAAACTGTTCGGTTCTAAAGGCATTAAAATTGCAAATCCGATCGCTTCCGATTTGGATGAAATGCGCCCAAGTTTAGTACCAAATTTATTGGCGGCAATTGCACGCAACGCATCACAAGGAACACCGGATTGTCAAATCTTTGAAGTTGGGCCTCAATTCTTTGGATCAAAGCCATTTGAACAAAAAATGGTTGCATGCGCTGTACGTTCCGGGAAAACATCGCCTCGTCATTGGTTGGAAAATCCAAGAACTGTCGATGTGTTTGATGCAAAACAAGATGCTTTAACCGCATTAGCAAGTGCCGCTGCGCCGATTCAAAGTTTACAAGTTTTCCGTACAGCTCCGGATTATTACCACCCTGGCAGAAGTGGTGCTTTATGTCTGGGTAAAACCGTATTGGCATACTTTGGTGAAATTCATCCTGCTATCTTAAAAACATTTGACATCAAAGAAAATGTAGTTGCATGTGAGGTATTTTTGGATGAAATCCCCCCATCAAAAGGAAAAGCGAAAAACAAAACTTTGCATGTATCGTCTTTAATGCCGTTATCACGCGATTTTGCTTTCTTAATGGATGCAAAAACAGAAGCTGCAAAACTGTTAAGCGCAATCAAAGGTGTCGATAAAGAATTGATTTCAGATGTACATTTGTTTGATGTTTATGAAGGTGATAAATGTCCTGAAGGCAAAAAATCCATTGCCATAGAGGTCATTATTCAACCAAAAGATAAAACTTTAACAGATGAAGAAATTGAATCTTTATCACGCAGAATTATCGGTATTGCACAAAAAACAGTCGGCGCAGAATTAAGAAGCTGATTGTACACAAATGATAAAAAGCTCCCATCCAAATGGGGGCTTTTTTGTGTATAAATTACTTTTATTCTTTACATTATTTTTTAACAAGCGTATGATAAGCGAAAAGGTGGTTAAATGCTTAAAATGGATATGAATGTATTTTTTGAAAAACTGTTGGAAATGTTTCCAAACCCAAAATGTGAGTTAGAATATGTCAATGAATATACTTTAATGGTTGCAATCATTCTTTCTGCACAAGCTACGGATAAAGGCGTAAACAAAGCAACAAAGGCTTTATTTGAACAAGTACAAACGCCACAACAAATGCTGAATTTAGGTTTAGACGGGCTTAAAAGTTATGTAAAAAGCTTAAATTATTACAATAACAAATCCGAAAATATTATGAAGATGAGCCGCGTTTTAATTGATCAATTTAATGGCATTTTTCCAACAGATTTTGAACAACTGCAAACACTTCCCGGTGTAGGTCGTAAAACAGCAAACGTTTTTTTAAATGTAGCACACAACGCCCCATTGATAGCTGTTGACACTCACGTTTTCAGAGTTTCAAACAGATTGCTTTTTGCAACGGGCAAAACACCTTTAGAAGTGGAAGAAAAGCTCAAAAAAATTGTCCCTGAAGAATATAAACCGTGCGCACAGCACTTGCTTGTTTTGTTCGGCAGATATATATGTAAAGCGACAAAGCCGAAATGTGAAGAATGTAAAGTGTGTGATATGTGTCCGTATTTAGCATCCTTAAAGGATAAAAAATGAAAAAATTTTTGCTTATATTTATGTTTTATTTTTCCATAGCTTCTGCGCAAGAAGTATTTTCAGGAAAACCCGTTTATATAAACAATAATGAAACTGTGGAAGTCGGCATTGGTGTACCTGTCATTTTCACAAATAAGGATGCACCAAAGGATGAATTTAAACCCGAACAGGCTCAGTGGCGTCCACAACTGCCCATGGTGGAAATTAACGCTTTTGCCGGTCAGCGCATTCAAGTTCCCTTTTTAACTCATATACCGGCATTTACCGCATTTGTTCAAATTTTACCTGACAAAACGGCTGTCGTAACGGAAAGAATTGTTTTAATCAGTGATAAACCGATTAACCGGTTTAAAAAAGAATATCAAAAAACAAGTCATGAACAAAATATCAATTTTTTGTTTGCTTCCTCAAATGGTCAAAATATAAATCCTATCATTGAAGATACGTCCGACAACTTTACTTTAAAATTTTTCGACAATGAAGGATTGCCTAGTGGTGTTTACTTAATTGAAATAACTTATGAAATTTTAAATGCCGTTCAAATTGATGGCGTTTTGGCGCGTTTATCTTTACCGCTTATCGATTC
>JBJFAP010000098.1:0-2566 GCA_051887975.1 Alphaproteobacteria bacterium
CTTCGGTATTGGCTTCGATTTCTTTTCCTTCAATCAATAAACGTCCTAACTTTGACGCAGCCGATGTATTTCCTGCATTATATGCCTTTAAGTAATATTGAGCTGCCGTTGGAACAGATTTTTCAACACCCAAACCGTTTTCATACATCAAGCCCAAATGATAAGACGCAATATTATTATTTTCATCGGATAAATAAGTAAACTCTTCCAATGCCTTATCATATTTTTTTTGTTCAAATGCTTTTACCCCATCTTCCAATCCGGCAAAAGCTGATGTCGTTATAAAAGTAAAACATAGTAAATTTAAAATCCATTTTCTGGTCATTTTCGAACCCTTTCCTTTCTATTTTTCCCATTGTATCATAAAAAAACATTTCTTCCAATCATTTTTTTAAGTAATTCATCGGATCTACTGCTTTTGTCCCTTTTCTGATTTCAAAATGCAGTTGCGGTGCTTTTACATTTCCGGTAGAACCAACATGTCCCAAAACATCGCCCCGTTTGACCGTAGCACCTTTTTTAACGACAATGTCTTTTGCATGCGCATAGGCACTTATCCAACCATCCGAATGCTTTACCAAAATTAAATTACCAAAGCCCTTCAGTTCATTTCCGGCATATGCGATAACGCCATTTTCAACCGATTTAAAAGCCGTCCCTTCTTTAGCCGATATGTTAATACCGTCATTACGTCTGCCATTACCTGACACACCAAATCCTGAAATGATTGTCCCTTGAACAGGGAACATAAATTTACCTGCTCTTTTAGGCGCATCCGGCAACTGGACAACAGCTTTTTTCTGCTTTTTTTCCTGTTTTTGTTGCGACTTTTCCGGTATTTGTTGAGCTGTTTTTTGTTGCGTTTTAGATGTATCGGCAATTTCTTCTTTTGCGTAAGTTATTTTATTAAAATCAGCGGGCAAATAAAGTTTTTGGCCAACGCTTAGAGTATAGGGCTTTCTTAATTTATTCTTTTTAATTAACGTATTTAAATTCACATCATATTTACGCGCAACAGAATAAAGTGTTTCACCTTTTTTTACTGTATGAATAGGCGCTCTTGGAATTTCAAGCTTTTGTCCTTTTTTCAACATATAAGGCGGTTCAAGATTATTTTGTTCAATAATTGTTCGAATTGGCACATTATATTTGCGCGATATCGCATATACCGTTTCGGAAGAACGCACCGTATGAATCCTGGGCTTTAATGAAGACAAGTAATCATAGCCGCATCCAGAAAACAAAATCATTGCGACTGATAAAAAAACACACAACAGAACCGTTTTTTTAATCATACGGGCATTGTACAACAAAACAGTTAAAAAATATTTAAGCTATATACGGATTAAATGTACTTCCAACAAAGGTTTTTTGCCAAACGTTCGAGTAATAAAATGCCGAATTGCAACACGAATTTCTTCTTTGATAAACTCATCGGACATCTTTTTATCTTCTTGTATATCAGCCACAGCTTTTTTAATGGCTTTTATCAATTTGGCATATTCTTCACTATCTTGCGCCAACAAACCAAAAGAAGAAATTTGTACATTTCCCAACAATTGTGCATTTTGATCAATAACAACCGTTGCCACTACCGATCCGGCATCAATCATTTGTCTGCGTTTTTTAATAACGTTCGCGCTGATCGGCACAATTTTTTTACCATCCACAGCCAAACAACCGACTGGTACTTCCCCCATAATTTCAGGGCTATCTTCATTTAATTGTAAAATATCGCCTTCTTCAAGTGTAAATGCGGCTTTTGCGCCCCATGACAAAGACAATTTTTTTTGTTCCAATAACTGTAAAGCATCGCCATGTACAGGTACAACGATTTTTGGCTTTAATATTTGTTGCAATTTCTTAACTTCTTCTTGTGCCGGATGACCGGAAACATGAACAAGACCGTCTTTATCCGTAATAATTTTACAACCGGTTGCCATCAATCGGCGTTGTAAGGTCGCAATACTTTGTTCGTTTCCCGGAATAACGCGTGAAGAAAAAATCACGACATCCGATTCATTCAATACAATTGAACTGCCCGAACGTGGTGAAGCCAACTTTGACAAAGATGAATATGGTTCGCCCTGAGAGCCCGTACAAATATAAACAATGCGATTATCTTCCAAAGATGAAGCATCTTCTTCTGTTAAAAAGGGCGGTAAATCTTTTAAATATCCTGTATTTCTTGCCGCATCATCAATGCGCCACAAAGAACGCCCGAGCAAGCAAACTTGCCGACCGCAAGATAATGCTGCGGTTGCTATATTATGCACACGCGTTACGTTTGAAGCAAAACATGTTATAAAAATCCGCCCCTTTTGTGCCGAAAAAATTTCCTGTAAACTGGCGGCCACATCTTGTTCTGTATTTTCTTGATGAGGAACAAATATATTTGTTGAATCGGAAACAAGTGCCAACACACCCTTTTTACCCAATTTTTCCAACTCTTTAATATTCGCATCCGGATTTGTCAGCAAATCTTCTTCAAACTTCCAATCTCCGGAATGAACAATCGTCCCTTCTTTTGTATGAATAGCCAGCATATTCGGTTCGGGAATAGAAT
>JBJFAP010000099.1:0-2547 GCA_051887975.1 Alphaproteobacteria bacterium
ATTATGCACCGGCCGACTCCCGGTTATGCAACAATTATGACAACGGTTATCTTTATCGGCGCTGTGCAGTTGATTTGTTTGGGTATTTTGGGCGAATATATCGGAAAGATCCATATGGAAGTGAAAAAACGCCCGCTTTATGTTGCTGACTATATTTCAGAGGAAAAATAAATGCTGGATGTTATTTTTAATGCAGACGATTTTGGAATCAGCCAGGGTGTGAATGATGCTATTTTCAAGGCGCATACCGAAGGGATTTTAAACAGTACGTCTTTGATGATCAATCAAGACTTTGCAGCGGACGCTGTCCAAAAAGCAAAGCAAATGCCCGATCTTAAAATTGGATTACACATCAATCTGACAAATCAAAAGCCTGCGTCAAATCCGGACGAAATTCCTTTGTTGGTCGATAAAGACGGAAATTTTAAAAACGGATTCGTCAATTTATTTATTCTGTCTTTTTTCCATCCGAAAGCTTTGCGCCAAGAAGCCTATATTGAAATTAAATCGCAAATCGAAAAATACCTTAAAACAGGATTAAAGTTGGATCATTTGGACAGTCATCGTCATATCCATTTAATTCCTCCGATTTTCAAAGCGGTAAAGCAATTGGCAAAAGAATATAATGTACCGCGTATTCGTGTAATGAATGAAAATATTTTTAACACGATTCGTCAAAACAAAAGTAAAAGTTATTTATCGGATGGTGGCATAATCAAATATTTTTTGTTGCGGTTTTTAAGTGCGTGGAATACAAAAGAAAAAGATGTTTACTTTTATACAATTCTTTATACTTGTAAAATATCAAAAGAACAATTTAATCACATTAAAATTCCAAAAGGGTATAAAGCGGTTGAAATTATGATACATCCGTCTGTCGTTGATGTGGATAAAGCGCATACCGAAACAATTTGGGATCAAAACGTTTTGTCGGATTGGCGTACGGTTGAGTTAAACACTCTGTTGGATAAAAATGTTTTAAATGGTATTGAACAATGAATGCCATCAAAAAAGTTTATCTTTGGGCAGAAAAAATATGGTTTTCCTTTCCTCAAAAGATCCGTTTTTTGCTGGTCGGGGGGGGTAATACCGTTTTTGCTTACGTGTTGTTAAATTTACTGAATTTTTTGTTTTTAAGTCTGGATTTAACTTATTCTGAAACAATGATTGCGAATGTTGCTTTGATTATTCAATATGTTGTTTCCATAAATGTTTCGTTTATAACAATGCGTTATTATGTTTTTCAAAGTCATGGTGTTTGGATACAAGAATACATAAGGGCGTGGAGTGTTTATTTACTATTGTTTGTCATCAATGCGCCGATAATAACATTGTTTATGGAATTTTTAAATTGGGATTTGTGGTTGTCGCAGGCAGTATTTTTGGTTATCGAAACAATTTTAACTTTCGTATTACATAAATATTATTCTTTTCGAAAATAAATGGCGTCCTTGGCGGGAGTCGAACCCACGACCCCAGGATTAGGAATCCTGTGCTCTATCCAACTGGGCTACAAGGACGTCAAAAATACTTATACAACAAATCGGTCAATTTGACAAGGGTTTTATTTCTTGCTATTGTTAAAAGTAAGAGGTTTATTATGCAAATACACGCAACTGTTGTTCGTTGGCATAACAAAGGAATTGTTTTTACGGGGAAAAGCGGGTCGGGAAAATCCACCGCTGCTTTGTTGTTGATGTCAAAAGGCGCGAAGTTGGTGGCTGATGATCAAATCATTTTAAGCATTGAAAAAAATAAATGCTTTGCCCGCTGTCCCGATACAATAAAAAATAAAATGGAAGTGCGCGGTGTCGGAATTGTTGATGTCATGGCGTTAAAAAAAACATCCGTAGATTTAATCGTTGATTTGGTTCAAAATCCGCAAGATGTACCCAGAATGCCGATTCGGGAAAGGCAAATCTATAAAAATTTTTCCATTCCTAAATTGACATTGTGTGCTTTTGACGTGGCTTTTTGCGAACGATTAGATATGGCAATTAAACATTATCATCTTTTTACTTGCGAAAAAAAGTAAAATGTGGTAAGACATCCTTATAAGAAAAGAGGAAAAAATGATTGGAATTTTGCTTGTAACGCATGGTAATTTGGCTTTAGAGATGATCAATGCCATGGAACATGTTGTCGGTCATCAAGACAGATTGGACAGTGTCTGTATCGGTGAAAATGATGATGTTGAAAAAAGTCGGGCTGAAATTATTGAAAAAGTAAAAAAATTAGATGGTGGCGATGGCGTTTGTATTGCAACAGATATGTTTGGCGGAACGCCTTCAAATTTGGCAATTTCCGTTATGGATAACAACAAAGTTGAAGTCGTTGCCGGTTTAAATTTGCCAATGTTAATAAAGTTGGTGCGCTCGCGCGATTTGCCGTTAAAAGAGGCGGCAGAAGATGCAGCTCAATCGGCAAAAAAATACATCAATGTTGCATCCGAATTATTAAAGAGTGAATAAATGTCTTGCGTAAAAAATTTAATTGTTTCCAATAAAAAGGGATTACATGCGCGTGCTGCTTCTTTGTTTGTAAAAG
>JBJFAP010000100.1:0-2537 GCA_051887975.1 Alphaproteobacteria bacterium
AAAAATGTTTGGACGGATATTTGGTGAAGCTTGGATTTCGATAACCTCTTATAAATTGCGGACTTTTCTGACAACGCTTGGAATAATGATAGGCGTTGCCGCAGTTGTTTTGATGGTAGCTGTGGGGCAAACCGTTCAAAATATGATTGATGACAGTTTTTCTTCTATGGGTGGAAATATGTTGATTATTTTACCCGGAGCTTCAACAAGCGGCGGTGTCAGAACTGCAATGGGCAGGCCTACTGTTACGCGTGATGATATGGATGCGATGAAAGAAGTTAAAGACGTGATGACGACTTCTTATGCTACGCAAGGAACTGTACAAGCGGTTTATGGTAAAAATAACTGGTCAGTAACAGCAACGGGAGTCACACCGGATTATTTAGTTATCGGCAACTGGGAAATTGATAAAGGGGCTGCTTTTACACTCAAAGATTTAAAGGCAGCATCTTCTTATGTGATATTGGGGCAAACTGTCGTTGATGAATTATTCGGTGCGGAAAACCCGATAGGAAAAAGCATCCGTTTAAATAACCGTCCTTTTTTAGTTATCGGAACGTTGAAAGAAAAGGGCGCAGGCTTGACCGGTGATGATCAGGATAATGTGATTTTTATGCCTTTTACGACGTTGCGTCAAAAGATCAGGGGGGCACGTCAACCGCAAATGATAAATGTCGGTTTTGTTAAAGTAGCAACAGAGGACAAATTGGAAGCTGTTATGCAAAGAATAACTTACCTTTTGCGGGCGCGCCATCATTTAAAAGAAAATACAGAGGATGATTTTACGGTTCGTAATATGGCAGAACTTGTCGCAACCGTTAAAAAAGTTGGATTATATTTATCTTTGTTGTTGGGCGCTATTGCTTCTATTTCTTTATTGGTGGGTTCTATCGGCATTATGAATATGATGCTTGTTTCCGTAACGGAACGAACAAGAGAAATCGGAACGCGTAAAGCTCTTGGTGCGCCAAACAAGTGGATTATGTTCCAGTTCTTAATTGAATCTATATTGATTTCCTTTATGGGATCGTTTATGGGGCTTGTTTTGGGCGTAGGATTATCGCAAATAGGTGGCGTTATCTTTGAAAAAAATGTACCTATTTCGATGTGGACAGTTATTGTATCGGTAAGTGTTGCGGTCGTTGTTGGAATTGCTTCCGGATTATTCCCTGCAATAAAAGCAATGAAATTAGATCCTATCGATGCATTACGTTATCAATAATAAACGGAGAAAATAATGAAGGCAAAGTATAAAAGAGTTTTGTTTAAATTATCGGGCGAAGGATTAGCCGATGAAACACATTCTATATCGCCGGAAACGTTGGCAAGACTTGCGACAGAGATAAAATCTGTTTACGACTTGGGTGTCGAAATATGTTTGGTTGTCGGTGGCGGTAATATCTTTCGCGGTGTATCCGGTGCAAGCAGAGGGATGGACAGAGCAACCGCCGATTATATCGGTATGCTTGCAACTGTGATGAATGCTTTGTCTTTGCAGGAAGCATTGGAAAAAGTCGGTATACCGACACGCGTTCAGTCGGCTTTACCTATTACAGCGGTTGCAGAACCGTTTATCAGGCGAAAAGCTTTGCGTCATTTGGAAAAAAAGAGAGTCGTTATTTTTGCGGCCGGTACGGGAAGTCCTTATTTTACAACAGATACTTGCGCTGTTTTAAGGGCAACGGAAATGGCTTGCGATGCTTGCTTTAAATCAACACAGGTCGATGGTGTATATGATGATGATCCCAGAAAAAATCCAAATGCAAAACTATACAAAGAAGTTTCCTATAAAGAAGCATTGGACAAGAAATTAAAGGTTATGGATTTAACGGCAATTGCGATGGCTCAAGATTCCGGACTTCCAATCATCGTGTTTAATCAAAAAGGGAAGGGTGCTTTTTTGAATGTTGTGTGCGGGCAGGGTACTTTTACCGTTATGAAATAAAATTTATTCGCTTGTGATAAATTTTCCCGTTCCCTCATTATAAAAAATTTGTTCGGATACTTTGTCATACATTCCCGCAACACCGTTATTGTCAAGAACAGGGGCAAAATCGCGTACGACAGTTGTTTTATTAAATATTTGTAATGAGTAGATTTTGATAGAGCACAGATATGTAGGATTACTATTTGCATTTGCTGCAAACATGTAAAGTGATAATGTAGGCGTAAAGCTTGTGGAATTTGTGAGTTCATAATAATCACTTCCCCAATAAGCTTTATTATTTCCATTATAATTAAATGAAAATTCTTTCTTATCATTTAGTTGAAGTTGGATATCAGATGAAGTGTAAGCACCTATCCCCCCTCTTAACAAAAAGTTAGTTGGATATTTGGCTGCTCCAATCCAAAACCTTGTATTTTCAGTATAAACACCACTACCTAAAAAGTAATGATCTATTTGTGTAAGATCTGTCCATTCAACAGTACCTGTCGCCCCTGTTGTCATTGTTGGAATAATCCCCGTGTCAATATATTGAGTTCTGGTGGATTCAAGGTAAGCAACTTGCTTGCAATAGGGTTTGGACGAATCACAG
>JBJFAP010000101.1:0-2530 GCA_051887975.1 Alphaproteobacteria bacterium
TGACGATCGCACTTATGGTCGCAACCGTTTGCTTTTTTGTAAAAAAATTATCAATGTGAAGAAGGCATAGTACATAATGCCCTTACAGGCTGTCGTCTGTCTTTTGAAAGTTTTTCCGGATAGAACGCACAAGAGTTATATTGCGCCAAAGCATACGTTGAATCGGCAACATTTGTTGTCCAATAGTAGCCACTAAGTCCAGGACCTGGATTGCACAATTGCGGACATGGTCCGTGATTTACTGCCTTTTGGCATTCTGTCGTAAGATCGAACATTTTGCCACCGACAGCATTACACCAAGAAAACGCCGACCACCAATTCATCGATTGCTTGCTGGCACAGTAAAATGTTTGACCGTCTCCACCGACAGCAAGTATTCCACCGGCATCTTCACATTGAATTTCCGCTTTTACAATCGTTGAAATCAGACAAAAAATTATCATCATCTTTTTCATTTCATTCTCCATAATATCAATGCACAAAAAAAACCCACCTATTACGGCGGGTGGATGTTTCCAGCTATGAACAATAAGTAAAATAGCCCTGCATATTTGGGATAGACACCTTTATTCAGCAGGCATCCACCCTTGGGATAAGCTATCTTCCGGCTAACCTTCAGAGGATGCCGACTTTGAGGTTTAAAACCTCATTGCCCTTATTGTTCTTTGGGCTGGAATACCCGCAGTTCAGGCAGGCGACCTAAACGTTTTAATTATACACAGAGATAGAAAATAAAGCAACAAAAATTTATCTTTGGGCAAAATAAAAACACCCTCCTGTATTTACAAGAAGGTGTTTTTTCAATCAAAGTATATTAAAATGTATACTTCAAGCCGACTTTCGCTTTTGCTCTTACTTCACCATCGATATAAGAAACAACGTTTCCATATAAGCTGTAATCGCCTTCATCAAATTCAAATCCGGCACGCGCAACGGCTCTGTTTCTTGTACGATCTTCATCTTTCAAAACAAACTTACCGTTCATTGCGCGAATACCGACTTTAACTTTATACGGATCAGCAAATTCGTGGTATCCGGCAACACCGGCAGTCAACTTCAACTTCGTTCCGTCTTCTTTGACCACTTCACGCGTTGCATACAAACCGATTCCGCTTTCGACAGAGTATGTTCTTTGTCTTGGAATTGTCAAACTGTATTCTTTTGAATCTTCATCGCCGGTTTGTTCATATCCCAACGCGTTAAATTCAACAGCCGGTTCGAACTTCCATTTTCCGACCATAATCGGATATCTGGCTTCATTCATTAAACCGAAGATTCTTTTCTGAACAGTTCCGTCATAAGTTCTGCCTTCAAAGCCGGTTCTGTCATATGTACCATATGCATATCCCATTCTGGGCGATACCATAAAGTTAATGCCATGCGTTCTGTACCCGATAGGAACAACCAATTGATACATACTGTCTGTGCGACTGTCTTTATTATGTCTGTTATCACTTTTAATATCAGTAAAGGCAACACCCATACCCAAAGACCAACGGCCTTCCCTTCTGTTTATCAAGCTGTACCTGCTGTTTGAACCAAGGTCACCTTTGAATGCAACCGGAGAAGACACATTTCCTGCCATAGCAAAGTAATTTTCTTCTTTGCTGAACAAATTATTATTCATATCAAAGTTGAGTTCTTTCATCATTGTCATATCTTCGAATGCGAAACGTGAAAGCATTTCTTTGCCGGTCAATTCATTCAACGTATCATTAAACGCATTCAAATCTTGTGTCTGCTTTAACACGTTATACAAAGCTTCATTATTTCCTGAGGCATAGTTTGCATCCAAGAATTCTGCCAAGCTCTTATTTGATACGACTTCATCAAAGTCTTTCATTTGCATAACAACATCAGATCCGTTGTCAGCCAAAGATGCTGTGAACAATGCAGAATTGGAAACCAAATTCAAATTACTTGTATCTCCTGCGTTAATCATACCTTCACCAACGTATGTTTTATCAAAGCCTGTTGTCGTTAAATCAGCGCTGATATTCAATGTACCGGACAATGCGTTTTGAACATTAAATTGCGCACCCGAGTTTGCTACAACTGAACCACCCATACTGTTCAAATTCATTGACAAGCCTTGCATCAAACCACTTGTTTGCAATGTTGCTCCATTCAATACGATATAGTTGCCGGTATTGCAAGCCGCCCCTACACAAGACGTACCGTTTAATGTAATTGTACCTCTGTTAATAACAGTTGTGTTTGTACCATCTGCAACATAAATACCATAAGCATTTGTTGCCGTTACATCAATCGTTGCATTTGTGTCATTGGTAATCGTACCACCATTACCTTTTGCATAAATACCATAACCCATTGGCGCATTGGAAACAGTGATTGTTCCCGTATTTGTAATGGTTGCATTTTCTCCAGCTTCAATACCGCGACCAATCTGTCCGGCACCTGTTACATTTATAGTACCGGCATTAGTGATTGTTGATCCCGTTTCAACTGTACGCATACCATAGGCGTTTTCAACGTCTGAAGAAACAGAAATTGTACCAGCTGATGTGTT
>JBJFAP010000102.1:0-2529 GCA_051887975.1 Alphaproteobacteria bacterium
ATATTCATTCCACGCTTTTTGCCACTTTTTATTTCCACAAAAAGCCTTTGTTTTCATCCCTTCATACCACATTTTACCAAAATCGGACTCAAGAAATGTACACAAATATCCGCCCTTCTTATCATCCATTGCAAAATGACATAATTCATGCGCAAACGTATTGTGGTAAGTGGTACGGACATTATTATATACATATTGCTTACAATTAAATTCTATGGTTTGTCTGGTTGGCGCATATTGAGCAACTTTATTTTCCAGTTGTTTTGCTATGCCCTCTTTTGGCACATTTACTTCATAAAAATGAAAAGAAATTCCATGCTTCATTGCCGAACGCACCAATGCAGACATATCCAAATGATTGTTGCGTAATCCTGTGTATTCATCATAAAAACGCATTAAAGAAACACGCGCAAATTTTAAATCTAAATCCTTCGGACAATTTCTTGCGTTACGAATATACTTTTCAAAGCAATTATAAAGTTCATCTCTTGGAATACCAACACCTTTACGATTAGTTAATGCTTCCTGATCTCTTATAGCTCTTTCTTCGCGAATTTTATATTTTCGGTCAGCCTCGTTTAATTCAGTCATTGGAATTGGTGGCACATCAATAATCAACCCGTCTTTTGTATGTATTGAAAACGGCGGTAATACTTCCCTTACCCAAATGCCGATATTGCCATCTTTATCGGCGGGAAGAGCCACTTCTTCAACAGGAATATTTGCTTTTTTTGCTAATGTATCAGCGTCAATTTTTCCACTTTTTACTTCAAACGTTGCTTCTGCTTCATCTTTTGCTGCCATAGCACAATATCCTTTACTTTTTGACACACAAAACTATGCGTTGGTTTCTTGCCAATCATAAACTGCCATACCGAACGGGTTATAATATATGCCGGGATATGGCGCAAATTGCCTTTTATTCGCAAAGAATCTGATTTCAACGTTAACTCGTTTTGGCACGCAAGAAATATTGTCGTCCTGTTCTTGCCGACATTCATCATAAAGCGCAGTCCAATGATGCCCCAAATGAGAAATATAACGAATATTTTCTGCGTGTACCGGCACTGTCATATCGATATTTTTTAACCTTTCATCAGAATCCTTATAAGTTGGCGTCCAAACACGTCTGTGCGCCATCGTGGAACGATTGCCGTACACACCCCAACGGCGATACATTTCTTTCACATCAGGAATGGAAAAAACCTTCTCTTCTATATACTTTTGAACAAAAGCCCATTCCAAAGATCTTATGTTTTCAACTCTGCTGTCCAAAACGGAAGAATAAAACATTGTATCAGTCCCTCTGGTTGTATTAAACAACTGGCTTAAAACCGTCATACGATTGCCCATTTGGTACATAGTTGTTACCAATATGACCGAACAAAAGCAATTAAAAACAGTCAGCCCCATCATAATTTCAGAAAGGATTTTTGCCTTTTTTACTCTTTTTTCGATTTTTGTAGCGTCTAAATTCATTTTATTCCACTTTTATCTTATCCAAATCAAGCAAAACAGGACCTTCGAAAGTTAAACAACTTCCTTGCGTTGTTTTGTGATTTTTTTCATTCAGCATATCTTTTTTCAGTTTATCAACTGCGGACGCATAAGTAGCTGTCAAAGCTTTTTCAGCTTGTGCTTCTTTTAAAGAATCATCAATCGCAACGGCTGTATCACGCGTCAATACAACGATACCCTTATCATCTGCCTGCATTGCAGAAAGCATTGCCTTATAGCTGTCTTCCTGTAATTGTTCAGCCGTTAAATTTGAAGTATCTGCTTCAGTTCCCATACTTGCCTTTGCTTGTTTAATCAACTCTTGTTTTCTTGCATCAATCGCATCGCGCAATTTTTGCAAATCAGAAACATTTAAATAATTCATATTCTCTGGCACTTTAACACCGTATTCATCTGCTAAAGTATCAAAAGTTGCCGCCATTTCATCACGATTTTCCAAGAAATTTTCATACGCATGTTGCGACATATCAATACTTGTTTTTAAGCTGAAATATTTGGATATACGGTTATCGTTAGCTTCTCTGGCTTTGTCAGATACTTCCAAAGAAGAACTGAAATAACTTCTGAATTCACCGTCATCAAAAACGTTCGCAAAATTTTCATTTTTGTAAATATCCCACAACGTATCATCCAAGAAAGTTCCTTTTTTATCCGGATTCGGGTTTTTCGGCGTTTGAGGATAAATTCCGCAAATAACTTCACTGTCTTCTGTAACAACGGGGATATCCTGTTTTTCAAAAACACTGTCATGCGGTGCTTTTGTCTTCATTCCTTGCACGGGGCGTTCAACCACCAAAATTTGTTCTTCCACCGGTGGCAGCGGACGTGGAGCAACTTGCGGAGCTTCTTTCATCTTTGGTGTTAATATACAACCTTGCGCAGTTGCTTGTCCGACAAATCGTTTATGTGCATCTTGCACTTTGTCATAAAAATAATAATCGTACTTGTATTCATCCTTAATTGTTGGTTCGGCAGAGGCTAACTTAACACCTTGTGCGACACAGTATTCGG
>JBJFAP010000103.1:0-2521 GCA_051887975.1 Alphaproteobacteria bacterium
AACAAGGACGAGGGGCAAAAGCCCCGAGCAATCTTTCTAACCTCGCCAATAAAAACTCCCCCACCGGTAAGGGCGGCTTTTTTATTGAGAGAGCCAGAAGCGATTCGGCCGAGCAGAGTTCGTATGCGAACGCAAGTGAGCAGATGCCGCAACTAGTTTGAAGTGAAACAAGGACGAGGGGCAAAAGCCCCGAGCAATCTTTCTAACCTCGCCAATAAAAAATCCCCCACCGGTCAGGGCAGGGGATTTTTTATTGTAAAAATTTTTAAACTCTTGTTTTTTGTTGATTTTGATTCCAAAAATCCATCAGTAAACTGTGTTCTTGTTGCGGTAAAATATTCAATGCTTTGAACATTTCTGTATAAAGCCCCTTCAATAATTCCGCCCCTTTTGGATTTTGTAATAAGTATCCGAAACCGGGAGAGCAATTTCCTTCAATCAACCACATTTTATTGTCTTTATCTAACGCAATATCCAAACCACAGTAAGGAATATTCTTTTGCGTCAACATCGGTTGAACAAATTTGTCAAAAGCATTTAATAAGTTTTTATTTTCAACAATTTCAGCATAAGCACCTTCAAAATGCAAAGGGCTGATATTTCCCGTAAATGTCGCATTTTCGTTGTTCTTTTTATAAGCAAACATCAGCTTTTTATTTAAATAAATAACGCGGTATTCACTTTTAATATCGATACAGCTTTGAACCAACGCAATGTAGTCATTTTTATAAATTTCTGTTAAAGCTTGTTTGAATTCATCACGATTTTCAACTTTAAAAACACACTTTCCTTGAGAACCTTTATTCATTTTTGTGATGAAAGGATAAGGAAAATCCCTTTCCGTTTCTGCTATAATGGCATCTTTTGTTGTGAATTTTAAATAATTTTTCCATTCTTCATTACAATCAGGATTTAAAAAGCCTTTTGTTTGAGGCATTCGTATAGTGTCTCTATAGTAATTATAAAAAAACTCTTTATCTTTACATAGAGCTTCTATTGAATGACAGTTAAATGGAGTTGTTCCTATTGTGAATAAATGCGCTTCGCCATTTTTGGATTTCACTTCTAATAAGTTTCCGCAATCATGAATAATTCTATAAGGAATATTTTTTTCTTTACATAATTCAGTAAATACGATAAGATTTGGATTCATAGAAAAGTCCTTTCTGTTTGTTAAACTGAGTGGATTATACCATTAAAATCACAATATTTCAAGAGGAAAATGAAATGTCTTTTACTTTTACACCAATTAAAACACGTGTTGTCATCCCGCCTAAAGATGAAATTTGGGATATCTTGGATGCTTTACCGGTCTTGCAAGAAGGGGATATTATTTTTATAACTTCTAAGATATTGGCAATACATCAAGGTCGCTGTGTCAAATGTGAAAACACAGACAAAAGTGAATTGATTAAACAGGAAGCAAGTTATTATCTGCCATACAAGCATCCTTCAGGGTTTGATGTAAATTTAACAATTACGGATAATATTTTAATTGCTGCTGCAGGTATAGATGCCAGCAATGCAAATAACCATTATATTTTATGGCCGAAAAATGTTGATGCACTTTGTCGGGAAATTCGTAATTATTTATGCGAAAAATGTCATATAAAAAATCTTGGTATAGTATCTACTGATAGTCATACAACACCCTTGCGATATGGTGTTACTGGTATAACAACCGGGCTTGCTGGGATAGAGCCACTGAAAGATGTTAGAGGAAAGGAAGATTTATTTGGACGTCCCATGCAAATAACGCAAATAAATCAAATAGATGCTTTGTCTGCTATGTCAGTTCTTTTGATGGGCGAAACAAACGAAAGTACGCCGATTGTTCTTTTAAGAGGATATGATAAGATACAATTTAATGAGACAGCTTCTATGGAAAACTTTAAGATTCCACCAGAAATGGATTTATATACACCTTTATTATCGGTTATGGTAAAAAATGAAAGATAAAATTATATTGCTTGTTGCTACAACAAAAGACGGATTTATTGCTGATAAATTTGGAAATGGAGATTTTTCAAGTGCTGAAGATAAATGTCAATTTAGAGCATTTTTACATTCAGACAAATGTGATTGTTTTCTTTGCGGTCGTAAAACAGCTGAGGAATTTATAACAAGGCTATCTTATAAGCCTTTATTTGTTTTAACAACGCAACAAAGAGAAAATACATCGAATTGCTTTTTTATAAAGAATCTGTCTGAATTATATACAAAGATGCAAGAACTTAATCTTACTTCTTGTGCTTTATTGGGTGGGGCGCAAACATATCATTATTTTTTAGATAATAATGCTGTTTGTGAAATTCATCAGACAGAAGAAAATTTATACTTCAGAGAAGGTGTTTCATTGAATTTAGGACAATATTTAAACAACTTTGATAAAACAAATACACGTACTTTATCTTCAAATACTAAAGTTTTTACGTATATGCGAAAACAGTATATAAGAGAATAGAATTTAACATAAAAATCAAAAAAATCAAATAAAAAATCCCCCACCGGTAAGGGCGGG
>JBJFAP010000104.1:0-2517 GCA_051887975.1 Alphaproteobacteria bacterium
CCAAAGTTGCCATCAAATCGATATATGCATATTTTTCAAAAGCTTGCGCAACCGATATTTTTTCCCATTCTTCAAACGGATTGCATTTAGATTCTTTAAATTTCAAAATTTCTACTCCGCATACTTTTGCGCAACATCTGACCAAACGAATCGTATCATCCATCATCGATTCGTATGTTGTTTTTTTTCTGTACCATTCAAGCATAATAAACTCCGGCAAGTGCGTTTGTCCCATTTCTTCATTTCGGTAACAATGACATATTTGATAAATTTTAGGAAGCCCTGCGACTAATAATTTTTTCATTGTCAGTTCCGGTGATGTATGTAAATATCTGTTTTTAGAATCATCAGACAAAGGCGAATCCAAATGCGTTTCAAATGCTTTTAAATGTACTTCCATCCCCGGACAAATTTGAACAGCCGGTGTATCAACTTCCATAAAAGATTCAGAATCAAAAAAACGACGAATTTCTTTGATAATGCACATTCTTGCGATTCTTTTATCCGTATTTTTCATATAAATTTCGGGTGTCCACCAACTTTTTTGATTATATTCTGTCATCTTTTACTTGCCTTTCATTTTTATTCGTGATATATTTTGTTGCGAATCAAATTTATTATTATAGAGGTATCACAAAATGAAAGCACAAGCAAATCAAATCAGACCCGGTTGGGTTTTAGATCATAACGGCAAACAATATTCCGTTACAAAAATTAACATTATTCAACCTGGAAAAGGTGGGGCATTTATTCAAGTTGAAATGCGTGATGTGTCTAACGGCATTAAAACTCAAGAACGCTGGCGCACTGCTGATACAGTTGAAAAATTGATGAGTGAAGAATTTGATTGTACTTATTTATATAAGGAAGGTTCAAACTTAATTTTTATGAATGCGGAAACTTATGATCAATTCGAAGTTCCTGAAGATTTAATGGGCGATGCGGCTTTGTATTTACAAGATAATATGCCTGTTCAAGTCAATTTTATCGAAGGCAAACCCATTTCTGTTACATTGCCGCCTCAAGTGGTTTTGGAAGTTAAAGAAACAGAACCCAGCATCAAAAATCAAACAGCGACGACATCTTATAAGCCATGCGTTTTGGAAAATGGTATTAAGACGACAATTCCGCCATTTGTAAATGTCGGAGAAAAAATCGTTGTATCTACATCGGACAATTCATACGTGGAAAGAGCCAAGTAATGGAAACAAAAGTCTATAAGCCGAATTTGGCAGTACGCAGACGCGAAACATTAAGCCGTTTGGAAACACGCGAAAGACAGCGCATATCCAATTTATCCGCAACATTGACTGTTATGGTCAAAGCGGTACAAAAAGCGGGACATTCTATGTTGCGCGATTTTGGGGAAATTTCTCAATTACAAGTTCGTGAAAAAGGTGCCGGAGATTTTGTTTCTGATGCAGATGTCAGAACGGAAAAAATCTTGATTGATACTTTATCCCAAGACAGACCGGATTATGGATTTATTTCTGAAGAAGCTGGCGAAATTCCGGCAAAGAATGGTTGTCCTTTTACATGGATTATTGATCCGATTGATGGCACAACAAACTTCATTCATGCAGTGCCTTTTTTTGCTATTTCATTGGCTTTACGCCATCATGATGAAATTACAGCGGCTGTTTTATTTAATCCGATTGCAAACGAATTATATTATGCCGAAAAAGGTGAAGGCTTCTTTTTAATGACACCAAACGGCAGCAAACGTTTGCGCGTTTCCGGCAGAAAAGATTTGCATTCTTCTTTAATCGGCTTAAGCGGAAAACAGGCTCAACCCATTTCAAAACTTACCGATAAAGTCACCTCTTTCAGGCATTTCGGTTCAACGACATTAGAGCTGGCAATGGTCGGATCCGGCCAATTAGACGCGGTTATTTTAACAAAACCGCCCGTTTGGGATATTGCCACTTCTACTTTGTTTGTGAAAGAGGCCGGTGGTATGATAGCAACTGTAAACGGTAAAACGGCTTTGTCAGATTTAACAAATGCGACGTATATTATTGCCACAAACTTAACGCTTTTTGACAAAATTCAAAAGGCATTAAAGGAGGAAAAATGAAAATAAAAGCTTTTTTGATTGGTTTGTTATTCCTTTCTTGTAATGCAATGGCAGAACAAAAAGTGCGTAAAGTTCCTTTTTTGCCATATGCAGGAACAGCGACAAGATATCCGACACAAATTGTTACCAGCGCCGGTGGACAAAGAATTATTACATCCTCGGCTTCTGTAAGCCAACCGGTCAAAAAAGCGTACGAATCCATTTTCTTTGAAGAAGGTTCATCAAAAATTCGCGCCGATCAATTCGAAAAACTGAAACGACTTGCGCGTCGTTTACGAAATGAAGGCAGCCATTTTTATTCCATTGTAGGTTTTACGACTCCGGAAATTGATACAATATTGGCACAAGCGCGCGTAAAAACGATGACTTCAGCATTGGAATATTTTGGCATAAAGGGAGAGCCTGTTATATTGATAGAACATAAGAAAAATCCTGTTTTA
>JBJFAP010000105.1:0-12723 GCA_051887975.1 Alphaproteobacteria bacterium
CAGACAGAACACCCGGTGAGTTTTATCAATTAGATATGGAAATGAGCTGTATTGAACAACAAGACATTATGGATGTAATGGAACCTGTTGTATTAGGTGCTATGCAAGAATTTGCGCCTGACAGAGATTTTTCCGCTGAACAATTTCGCCATATTCCGTTTAATGAATCAATGCTGACATATGGAACAGACAAGCCGGATTTGCGCAATCCTTTGATTATCAAAGACGCAACAGCTATTTTTAAAGGCTCTGAATTTGGTATTTTTGCATCTATGATTGAAGATGGCGCATTTGTTCGCGCTATTAAAGCACCGCAATGTGCAACAAAACCACGTTCTTGGTTTGATAAACTTGGCGCATGGGCAAAAGACGAAGGTTTTGGCGGTTTAGCGTATATTTCTTGGACCGAAGAAGGTGCTAAAGGACCTGTTGCCAATAAATTATCACCTGAACGTGTTGATGAAATTGCCTCTTTATGCGAAGCAAAAACAGGCGATGTTGTATTTTTCGTAGCTGGAAAAGGTGAAAAAACGGCAAAATTTGCTGGTTCTGTTCGCACATTACTTGGTAAAGAATTGGGATTGATTGATGAAAAGAAAATCATTTTCTGTTGGATTACGGACTTTCCGTTCTTTGAAGAAAATCCTGACACGCATACGATTGAATTTTCACACAACCCGTTCTCTATGCCTCAAGGCGGAATGGAAGCTTTATTGACCCAAAATCCGTATGAAATTAAAGCATATCAATATGATTGCGTTTGCAACGGATATGAAGTTTGTTCCGGTGCCATCCGTAATCACAGACAAGACATTATGTATAAAGCCTTTGAAATGGCCGGATACGGAAAAGAAGTCGTAGAAGCTAAATTCGGTGGTATGTTAAATGCCTTTAAATATGGTGCACCGCCACATGGTGGTTGTGCTTTCGGCATTGACAGATTGGTAATGATTTTATGTAATGAAGATTATATTCGTGAAGTCATTGCTTTCCCTTTCAATCAAAAGGCACAAGATTTGTTAATGCACGCCCCTGCTCCGGTAACGGAATTACAGTTGCGTGAAGTACATATTAAAGTCCGCGGCTCGGAAAATAAGTAAAAACAAACTTTAAAATAACAACTAAAATCACATCAGTTTTTCAACTGGTGTGATTTTTTTTACAATTTATAACAAAAAAATGCTGACAAAATCAAGGGTTTAAAAAAATTTCCATCAATCGAATCTATCGGTACGACAAAAAGAGAAATGGAAGTTGCAATCCATGGTTTAAAAATGCAAGAAATAGCGATGATTGCTTTGTTATTGTACGGACATCAAAATTTCGGACCTTAATGAGTAAAAAAGCATTGTCCGCCACAGATGATGGCTGCTCATTTAATGCAAAAAACAAGATAATTAACAAAAATTACAAAAAAGTGCCTTTTTTTTCAAAAATCGGCGTTTTTTTTGTAAAAAAATTTTTTTATTAACTTTTTGTTAATTTTTTCTTGACATTATTTTGAACTTCGCATATATTGCAAAAATTACAACAAATTATTTGAGGAGAAAATTAAAAATGTCTGATGACGGCTCGTGTAGCGATAGGAATGTTTCTAAAGAAGGCTCACATCTTTCTGATTTATTTGCTAATGGTGTTTCTTTGTTTGAAAACGATTCGTTTTATTTATTAAATCGTGTAGCAGAAAATTTTGCTGTTTTACAATGTTCTAAAAAATATTTAGCTTTATGTACTGATTTTGACAAGCAAGTGTCGGATCGGCTTTCTTTGAAAAGTTCATATCAACGACTGCCTGCCGACTTACAAAAAATCGAAGACGGGATTGACGTTCTATGCGTTGCTTATGCTCAAGCCTTACAAAACGCTGACATCATCACACAAAACAATATTCGCACAAGCATTTTATCTTTATCTTCAATTTATGAAAATAAAACGGCAGAAGCGTATTTTTCCGCAACCTCTGTTGTTTTAGACGCATATGAAGTCGCTGACAAACCGGAAGTATTAAAACAATTGGTTGATTGCCGAAACAGTTTGCAAAAATTACATTCCCAATGGCCGATTGAATCAGGCGTTGCGAATTTATCTTTATTTAATAAAAAAGTTGAATTGTACGGAAAACAAATTGGCATTGACGGACAATTAGAACCGGAAAAAGTACTTTCTTCTTCTACCGTTTTGCCACAAAATTTTATTTCTCACGTACGATGTGCATAAAAAGTACTTGCATTTTAAAAACGAATCGGTTATAAATAGTTTCGTTTTAAAGATGCGCTCGTAGCTCAACTGGATAGAGCATCTGACTACGGATCAGAAGGTTGTGAGTTCGAATCCCGCCGAGCGCACCAGAATAAAATCCCTGCCCTTGTGCAGGGATTTTTTGTGCGTAAATCATTTTATTGTAATGAATTATAATAAACTTATTTCTTTCGAATACACTTTTTAAGGAAAACAAAACAGGGACACATATGATATTTTTCATAGACCAACATACAGGGACAATTCCATTTCAACCCATATAAACACATTCCCATAATTACATAATAAAGGTAAATAATTGGATGCCAAATAAAACTCAACAATCCTATGACACCAATCATCCCAGATTTGGAACGATATGAAAAAGCAACTTTTTCCGGCAAAAAAGAATATCCAAAATATAAATGAAGCCCCACCAACAAACACAAAACAGGAATTGTAATATTATCCGTCCAAACAAAATAAAACAGCAAAACTAATAAAATAATCCGAATAGTAACAGAGCTTGCCCCTGATGTAGTTGGGACTAACATCCTCACATTACGTTGATAAAGTTGATAATCTTTATTTTTTTGAAGTAAATTTTTTTCTTCATCTTTGGCGCGTTCAATCATTAAAGGAAGAAAAAGAAAACTTACTGCCAATAACGTAGCCCAATTAAACATCATAAAACCGGCTCCCCAGCACCACATCAAAAGCGATGCATACATAGGATGTCTTGCTATGGCAAAGGCACCATACGTGATTAAAGTATGATTCTTTTTTATTTCAATATCATCTGACCACATAAAACCGATATTGATTTTCGCCCATATATGCCAAACGATAGCAAATAAAACCATAATAGTACCTACACCAAAAAAGATATATTGGGTTGTAATATTTTGTATTTTAAATTGCCCGATTGAATTAAGCCAAAAAGCGAACTGCAACAAAACACAAATCGTCATTTCACGGGTAGAAAAGAAATGTTTTGTTTCTTTATCCAATGTTTGACGATGCTTGGCATGTTCCCAAAATTTCAAAGCCACAGCAATTAACAAAAGAATACCTGTAAGATAAATCACACCCAAACCAATTAAAAAAAGTGTCGGATTGATGGATAAATTGGCTGTTTTTAAAATATGTTCAAGCATAGTTTCGCCTCCATAAAACAACAATCAAAACAGGAATAAAAATCAAAGCCAAAATATGATAGATTGTAAATGGTCCGATTATCCTTGGCTCTATTCGGATAAATTCCACGATAAAACGCATAATTAAATAGGATAAAAGATAAATGGGAAACAATAAATCAATCCTATTTGTCCTTTTATAAAACAGGTACAAGAAACCGGCCATTAAAAATTGAAAAGCACTTTCCAATAACTGAATCGGAATAAAAAAGTGTCCACCACAACAACCATTTAAGAGGCAACCAATTTTGCCAAAGCCAACCGCTATGGACAAAGGAATAACAAAACGTCCCCCAAAAGATAATTGTGTTTGATGTGTTAAAAGCTTATATAGATTAATCCCAAAAAATGCACCCAACACACCGCCCATATAACTTTTTCCATTAAAAATAAAATCTGATGACAGACCATAACTGATTAAGACAGGCAATTTCATCCCAATCAACATACCCAAGATGCCACAGATATAAACATCTTGTTTATGGGTACTTTTTATCTTTGGCATCTTTAGTTGCCACGCCACAAGCCCTGCAACCAAAATTCCCATCAATTCAAAAAAAGCATAAGGAAGCATTTATCTACATCATTGCAACAAATAATAATGCTCCAATAGCCCAAATCATTGCAACAAATAATAATGCTCCAATAGCCCAAATTATGACAACCCATTTCATACCGGCATTCTTTGTTTTGTGAGCAATCCAACCAAATAAAACAACAGGGAATAGTGGCCAAACAATCATAAGAGGAGTGGTTAAGCCTTCTAATGACATACCATGAACAATAGCAATATTCATGATACAAGTGCCAAACATAACAGCACCAATGGCTATAACAGTTAAAATAAAGGACAGGATGTTTGTAGCCACAGAGTCTGATTTTTCTTCATTTCTTTGCCTTTGTAAATGGTCGAGTTCTTCCTGCGTAATAATAATCCCTTTTTCTAACAAAGATTCTAACTTTTCTTGATCTTTCATAGGTTACCTCCTAAAAAGAGTACATTGAAAAAAAGCGACTATTCAGTTTCTGTATCAGATAATCATATTCTTTCTGAGAAACAACACCTACTTTTAATTTTTGTTCCAATTCATTTACCATTTTATTTTTCCTTTCAATGCGTTGTGAATACAAAACGGAATAACTTTACCATTACCGACCGAAACACCGGTACAGCATTTTTTGGCACGTTCCCAATCAAATGTATCGGCATCCATAAAGTTTTTAACAACAATACGTATGATTTTCATATCCTTATGGCAAGAACCATCCCCTTGGGCAAAATCCTGTAATTTTTCCAACATAAAGGAACTGCCCAACATTCTGCCCACAAAGCATTTGCATACGTTCTTTTTCATGTAATCCAAAATCGTCTTATCAAACGCAATCCTGTTGGATATTTGTCCTTTACATTTTGTAAAATCAACATAATCACCCAAAGAATAAACTTTATCGCCTTGGCAAAACAAAAAGCCCAAACTGGTACAATTTTCATGCGAACAAGGAAGAGGAATCATATCTTTATACCCCATATAACCGCTATCGGCAATTGCCAGTAAAATATCTTCTTGAAAAACAGATGGTATCTGTGTGGATAAAGCACTACCAACTTTTGTCAGACGCTGAAAAGTAATACCTGAGATATGTTTTGTATGAATGGAAAGGTCTAAAATTTTTGGAATTTCTTTTAAATTTCCTTGATAAACCGTTACAGCCAAACAAATTTTAATTTCGTTGTCATTCAGTTTTTTGATAATTTCTGTCTTTTCTTTTAATAGCTTGCGACCTCGCAAAACCTGATAAATTTCATCATCAAAACCATCAAATTGCAGGTAAATTTCAACCCGATCTTTATGTTTTTGAATTGCTTTAAAAATCTTATCATTTGTCAGTAATTCCAAACCATTTGTATTGATGAGTATGCGCCCGATATCAGCCTTTAAAGCAATATCCAACATTTTCAAAAATTCAGGATGAATCAGGCATTCACCGCCGGAAATTTGTAAGACATCCAAATGGCCTTGTTCTACTTCTAACAGGGTATCCAAACGATTTTTAAATTCATCAACCGAAATATGGTATGCTGACTTTTTTCCAAAGTAGCAAATCGGGCAAGCCATATTACAACTGTCTGTAATTTCAATTAAGCCGGTACAGATATGTTGGCGATGTTGTTCGCACCAACCGCAATCCCGACCACATTTACCGTTAAACTGACAAACAGGTTGAAATTCTTTGCCTTTTACATCAAAAGTTTTATCCAAAAATCGTTTGGCGTCTTTGGCAATAAGAGTTGTAAAATGACCATGTTCAGGACATTCTTTTTGTAAAAAGATATCCTGTCCTTTTTTAATTTTGATTGCTGGAATTGTTTCCAAACAAACGGGACACAAACCTTCAGTTTTTATTTTCATACTACTATACTAACAAAAATAAAATGATATAGCAATAAAAACTTGACTTTTTTACCTGCATATACTTGAAAGTATGATAGACAAAAAGAAATTATTGAATCATACTTTATCTTACTGCTGCTGTTATTTTGGCAGGTGGTTGTATTACATCGGCTTATTATATTCAAGATAAAAAAATAACATAGTAAGTGTACACATACTATGTTATATAAATGGTCGATACACCTTAAATTAGCGAATGTATTAAATACTTATCACATCCAAGTTGTATTCTTCATCTATCAAATGATACGGTAAACTATAGCTTTGGCATTGTTGCAAAAGATAGTCATTATCTTTTAGAGCCTTATCTTGCGTAAAATCACTATCATCCAACCGCTGTTCGATAACATCAGCATAGTTTTTAATGTCTGCAAAGTGATTTAAAATATAGTTTTGGCTCATAATCAGACAGATATATTTGATTTCTGACAGATAATCTGCGTTTAAATCTTGTTGCCAAGTAAATGGAATATATCCCCCCTCGACGATTAAGTTTTGCTTGTTTTCAATGGTTGTTTTAATCATTTCGCGCACAATTGGCCACAGATAATCCGTCAGTTTATCATCATCAAAAACAGTTAAGTCGGTCTGTCCACTACGGATTAGACCCATTTTCAGCAAATCAAGTGACAAAACAGGATAATAATACTTTTTAAGTAATTTTTGTGCTAACAGCGTTTTACCAGTGTGTGATGAACCGGTTACTAGAATTATCATACAAACTCCATATTTCTCTGTATATTATACTGTATATTATAAAATAAACCTTTATACGAAGTCAATAACTTTCCCGTATTTCAAATAAAAAATTCATCCTGAGATAAAAAAATAACATAATATGTATCAACATACTATGTTATATAGTTGGTCGGGGCGATTGGATTTATGCGCTTACGCTTACCCGCTCGCTATGCTCGGGGCTGTTTCAGGCTCAGTAAGCCTTCAACATTACCTTGTCGCTTTTTCGGCTTGCTTTCGCCAGCCTGCGACTGCGGTCGAACCAACTTCCCCGTTGGTTCAACCCCAACTTCAAACCAATAAAAAAAGCCCCGATAAACGGGACTTTTTTTATTGGTCGGGGCGATTGGATTTGAACCAACGGCACCTTGCTCCCAAAGCAAGTACTCTACCAGGCTGAGCTACGCCCCGAATGACACTTTTTATATATCATATTCAAACCATTGTCAAGAAAAATTTTTGCTTATATCCGAAAATTTCCAACAACGAAAAACAAAAACGCGCCACGATAACCGCAGCGCGCATTTGTTTTGCTTAAAAAAGCAACAACTACCAACCGAATGTTATACCGGCTTTGAATGTTGTGCTCTTTGAACCACCGTAAGCAGCACCGGCATTGATCAAAACATTATCGTTAATGTAATGGAATGCACCCAATGCGAAACCTACACGGTCGCGGTAATTACCAGTACCGACAGCGATTTGTGTATCACCAGCAGCTCTGGCGTTTGGTACCAAGGCGGCCATAGCAGCAGCTGCCGCAAAGCCTCCGCGGACTTCATTTTCCAAACGACCTAAGTCATAGTGGACACTTGCCAATTGCGTATCCAAAACACTTAAAGAATCGGCAACCGATTCACCAGGAGTAATGTAAGCTGCACTTGCGTAATTACGATTACCGATAGCGTCATCTAAAGATACCAAGTGATCTTCAACCGTTGTACCAGAAGCCAAATTCGAATCGGCTTGTAAGTTTGAATTACCATTCTTCAAACCGTGAATTTGACCTAAAGTCGCATCAATGTTGTTCAAAGCGGCGACAACTGTTGTTGGCGCTGTACCTGTACCATTCGTAATTGCATTACCTGTTGAACCTGTACCAGCATTCAAAGTCGTGATATCGCCGATAGTTTTGTTAACTGCATCCATGTTTGCATTGACAGAGTTTGCAACCGCAACACCGTTTGTACCGGCCGTTGTCAACTGTGCAGCTGTACCAACATTACCAGCAACTTGGTTAATCGCATCCATTACATTTGTGGAAGCTGTGTAAGCATAGCTGTTTGGCGCAGCCGGAGCAACTGTATCAGTCCATGCACCTGCTGTGAAAGCACCGCCCATAGCTGTTGCCATATTTGTTGCCAAATCATTGACGCCAGATGTAATATCAGCAGGAGTCGCAGTGAATGCTGCATGGTTCATTGTTGCTAAAGCACCCATATTGGTGTCGATAGCATCCAACTTTGCAGCGATATTAGCGCCCCCAATATTTCCGTTTGTATTTGCAACGCTTGCAACATCACCGATAATCGTATCCAAATCATCCAAAGATGTTGATACATCATCACTGGATGCGATATTGTAACCGTTGGTGTATGTTCTGTCACCGATAGCGGTATCCAAATCATCCAAAGATGTTGCTACATCATCACCGGCTGCGATGTTATATTCGTTTGTATAAGCTGTTCTGTCACCAATAGCGGCATCCAAATTATCAAGAGCTGTTCCTAATGTTGTGCCTGTGATATTCGTGCCAGTTGCTGTATAGTCAGCATCCTTTGCGCCTGCTTTAATTGTTGCGGCAGTTGCAAGAGTTGTTGCTGTACCGGCTGCTACTGCTGAACCATCTGTATCAATAGCGTCAACTGTATTGCCACCCAAATCAAATCCGGAAGTTCCGAAAGTTGCTTTTCCTGTGAATGTTGTATCGCCTGTTACAGCCAAATTACCGCCCACCGTCGCATTACCTGATGTTGTTAAATTTGTTGTGGAAATACCACCGTTAGCAGTCAACAAGCCAGTCAATGTCGTATCGCCTGTAGCAGCATCAACTTGGAATGTTGTGTTTGTTCCATCTGAAACTTCGATACCGTTTGCATCTGCAACGAATAGTTCGTTATAAGAAGCATCGAATACAGTCAAGCTGTCTTTTGAAGCTAAAATGTTGTCAACAACAACAGCACTGTCTGTTCCGGAAACCGTTACATGCAATGCATTGTGACCATTGATATTTTCAGAAACCAATGTTGTTGAAATCGCAGGTGTTGTAGCATTTGTAATTGTAATGCCATTATCACTTGTGAATGTTGCATCAGCCATGTTTGTTGAACCTGTTACAGTCAAATCACCGCCCACAGATGCATCACCTGATGTTGTCAAATCTGTTGTAGAAATACCACCGTTAGCAGTCAACAAACCATCAACAGTCATTGTTCCGTTGTTGTTGATTACAACTTGAGAACCTATTGTTGTTCCGAATGTATTTGTTTGGGAGAATGTATTGGCAACATCCAAACCGGCTTTTGTTAAGATAGCATCTGCATTTGTTTTAACTGCCGTATCTAAAGCAGACAAGTTAGAAGCAACATCTGTACCGGCAGCAATATAATTTCCGGCTGTTCCAACGTTAACAATGTCATAAACACCGCCAGAAGTCATCAACTTTGTATCACCAGAAGCTGCTGTTGTTGTTGAAACGTCAGATCCCAATTTTGCCAATGTTACAGAACTGTCTGCAATCTTGTTTGTTGTAACTGCGTTATCAGCAATTTTTGCTTCTGTGACAGATGCATCATTCAATTTAGCTGTTGTAATGCCTCCGTCTTTGATTTGTAAACCACTTGTTCCAAGTTCAATTGTTGAACCATCAACAGCCACAGATATACCACCCGCAGCTACATTGATTGATGTATCAGCGGCTTTAACGGCAACACCTGACGCACCAACTTCAATACCGTTACCAGCTACGACGGAAATTGTATCTGAAGTAATATCAATACCATTATTGGCTGTCAAAGCATTTTGTTTAGTTGCAATTGCTGCGGTGTTTGTATCAACTTGATTTGCAACAGCTAAAACAGAGGTTGCAACAGATTGATTATTAGCTAATAAAGAACCGGCATAACCACCATTTGTTACATACTGTCTGTCTCCGATTGCAGCATCTAAAGCTGTCAAGTGATCTTCAACCGTTGTACCAGAAGCCAAGTTGCCGCCTGCTTTGGCATCTAGTGTTTGAATAGCGGCCTGCAAACCGTGAATTTGACCCATCGACTTATCAATGTTTTCCAAAGCCTGAACAACTGTTGTCGGAGCCGTTGCTGTACCATTGCTTAAGTTGCTGTTTGTAACGGCTGTATTAAAAATCAATTGACCTTCGCTACCCGATGCAGTACTTAAACCCAAGATGGATTGAACGGATGTTTCATTACCGTTGGAATCTGAAATTGTACCAACAGAAGTAGTTGCCAAATCTTGAATGGCTTTACCGATTGTACCATCAGCGTATGTTGCACCTGCATTATAAGTTGCTTTTGAAGCCACTGTTCCAACAGTTACCAATTCTTGAGCTGGTGTATTTGTTGCTTCAGCAGCAGTACCGCCTGTTGTATAGTAAATACCATCTGTATTGACATTCAAACGAGTTCCGACATTAGTAGATGAATCTTTTGCGTAAATTTGAACATCTATACCATTATCACCGTTATTTACACCGACAAAAGAAACTGTACCGGCTGTTGCATTAGTATATTGAGCACCACCACCAGACGCTTCATTCCAAATTTTAGCAACACTGCCGTCGCCATTTGTAATTGTATCACTGTTTCCGGACCATTCAGCCTTTGCAGTACCGGCAACGGCAACTGTTCCAACAATTGCTGCCAGCAATACGGCTCTGTATAGGCGAGTCAATTCTCGCAATGCTGTTCTTGAATATTTCATTTTTTCTCCTTTCTATTCAAATAAATATCCAATCGGAAAATGTGCATTTACTTAAGATAAAAACGTTATTCAAAATACCTGTCATAAAAGTGTCATCTTCCTTTCTGTGTTTAAAACACAACCTTATTATCAGAACGAATAAAACATATGTCAAGCATTATTTTTACCTTTTATTAAATTTTTTTATTCGCGTATAAACAGGACATAAAAATAATCCCGCCAATATCAGCAGGACTATTTATTTTTCCAAATTTATAAATGAGAAGAAACCCAATCTGTCAACTGTGATTGCGTCATCGCGCCCACTTTTTTATCGACCAACTGACCGTCTTTAAAAATCATCAATGTCGGGATTGTTTGAATGTCAAAACTTGCCGGTGTTTTCGGTGCATCATCTACATTCATCTTGCACACTTTAATCTTACCTGCCATTTGGGTTGCCAAATCAGATACTAACGGCAACATTTGACGGCAAGGACCACACCATTCGGCAAAAAAGTCAACCAAAACAGGTCCTGTGGCTTCTAAAACTTCGCTTTCAAAGCTGTTATCATCTATCATTTCCATTGTATTTTCTCCTTGTTGTTAATGGTTATTACACGTAAAATAAAATTATTCTTCCATTTTGTCAAGTGGCCATCTTGGTTTTGCCTTAAAATCAAAAGAGGAAATTTTTCCTTGACAGAAACGTTCCAAACCGGCCCACGCAATCATAACACCGTTATCTGTACATAATTTTAAAGGCGGTGCGGCAAATATCATTTTGTTTTTAAGCGCAAGTTCTTCTATTGCCTGCCTTAAACAAGTATTTGCAGCAACTCCGCCAGAAACAACAAGATGTTTTCCTGTCGGATATTTTTCCTTAAACATTTTGATACCGTTTTTCAATCTGTCTGTAATAATCGCAACGACTGTTCGTTGAAAACAAGCGCACATATCCGCTTTATCTTGTTCCGTCAAAGAACCGTCTTTTTCCAACAATTCGATTTGATGACGAACTGCCGTTTTCAAGCCGGAAAATGAAAAATCGCACCCTGCTCTGCCTTTCATCGGATAAGGTAAAATAAAACGTTTTGGATTTCCTTGTTTTGCCGCACGTTCAACATTCGGGCCGCCCGGATATCCGACATTCAACATTTTTGCGACTTTATCGAAAGCTTCTCCGGCAGAATCATCTATTGTTCCACCGAATTTTTCATACTTGCCGACTCCAGATACCGCCAAAATTTGACAATGTCCGCCGGACGTCAGCATCAATAAATACGGGAACTCTACTTCATTTGTAAAACGAGCCATCAAAGCATGCCCTTCCAAATGATTAACCGCAACAAACGGCAGATTATGCGCCAAAGCGATTGCCTTTGCCGTCATAACACCCACCATCACACCACCGATTAAACCCGGTCCGCCGGCGACAGCGATTGCATCCAAATCAGAAAATGAAACATTCGCTTGTGTCAGAGCCTCTTTAATAATCACATCTGCCTGTTCCAAATGCGCACGCGCAGCAATTTCCGGCACAACCCCGCCAAAACGTCTGTGTTCATCATATTGCGACCAAACGACAGAAGATAGCAATTCTTTTTTATCCGATACGATAGCGCACGCTGTTTCATCACAACTGGATTCAATTCCCATTACTAACATTTTTTCCTCAATTCAATTTCAAAAGAACCTTCATTTTTCATATTAAAAGAACTAATTTTTTGTTTTATATCAATACGTTCCATCCAAAAAGGAAACTCTTTCTTTAACTTCCCATTATCGTCTTTTCCGCGACCGGTAATCACAGTTATTTTCTTTGTTTTTTGCTTAACATGAGCATTCAAAAAACGGACAAAAACATCAAAAGCTTCCTGTAAAGTCATCTGGTGCAAATCCAATGTATTTGGCAAAACTTTTCTTTCTTTATAAAAAAATAAACAACTTGAAAAAAAAGATTTTATTCTTCCTTCTTTTTTCAGCGGCACTACACCTTTTGTGTATTCTTTCCAAAGTTGTTCATCTTCTTTACTTAACATACTGTAAATCCTTATTTTTCTGTTTGAACACGAACACCTTTCGGATATAAAATAAAGTACCTGCCTTGGCTTTTCATACGGCCGGCATTATAAAAAGCATCATCGCCATACCCCCAAAAGAAACCAGCACGCACA
>JBJFAP010000106.1:0-2426 GCA_051887975.1 Alphaproteobacteria bacterium
CATCGGGGTATTTTTCCAATGCAAAAAGAAATAACCGAGTGTTGCTTTTTTAAAGTTAAATAAAAACACATCTTTGCATTTTGACAGCTCACAAAAATTTCCCTGCAAAGCAATAACAGGGTTATCAATCAAAATCATATGAACTAATCCGATATAAAAAACACAAATCAACACGAACAATACAACTGTAATGATTATTTTTTTCATCAATTGCATAAAAGGAACTTCTTTACTGCAAAAATCACGCCAGAAAAAATACGTTGCAACTATCATATAAATACTGATTGATGCTTGCCATGACATATATGCCAACAAAACACCCAGTAAAGAAATTACATAAAATGTTTTATTGTCTTTGTAAAAAAGAAACGGAAAAATGACAAAAAACACAGAAGCACTGTAAAAAAGGCAATCGAAATTATAACTAAAAACTTGCAAAAAGTAAGGAGATAATCCCAATAAAACAGATAAGAACAAAGCCAAATAATTTTCTTTTTTAGCAACCATCCGAACCAAAATTAAAGATGAAAGCGTTAAAAAAGCAATTCCTATCAGCTGTGCTAAAGGAGAAATATCTCGTGGATATGAATCAAAATGAAAAATCAAAACAAGCAAATCATTCAAAAAACGTCCGGAATGCCGCCAATCCGGTGTTCCCATTTCAGCCACGCGTTCAACATCCGTTTTATAAAGAAAGTTGGCTTGTAAAATTGATAAGAAACCAAGAAAATAAACAGCATAAACAAATGTAAATTTTTTCAAAAAGCCATCTGCTTTAAAAAAAGAAGACACCCCCGATACAAAACCATTTTTTACATCAGCAAAAAAAAGTTTGACGACATCTATCGTTTTTCGCATAGACCAACCCCTTTTAAAAAAAACTTATAAATACATTTTTTCAGATAATATGACAAGATGATGAAATTGTAAACTCTTTTTTATATTTTTATGCAATAATTTTTCTTGACTTTTTTGTCCAAATATTGGACCATTGCAGAAGTTTATATTATAATAAAGGAAATACATAATGAAAAGCCCAGAAGAATTAGAAAGTACTATTTCAACAAGACACACCGGATGGGATAGCATTAATTGGAACCGACCATGTAGTCATATTTTATCAAAAATTGAAAAACTCTTGAAGTACGATGATAATATGGAAGTAATGGATTCATCCGGTGAATATCCTTGGCGACATGCCATTCGAAAAGAAGACAAATTGCTTATAGTTCCTTTCTTAAAACACGGATTAAGTCCTTACCATGTATCGGATGAATTTTACGATATGTATTCATTTGATATGTTAAAGGCACAAAACCTTATTTCCCAAATATATCTTGAATTACATGATTGTGTTGACACGATGTTTAAACACATCAGAAATCCAAAAGCTCACACACCATCTGTTATCAAAGAAGATAAAAAATTATTGCCTGCAAGCATTCACGCTCTTCGAGTACTTAAGCAAGAATATGAAGACCACATTGAAGAATGTACTGATGATTATTGTAAAAACACAGAATTTTCTGATTATCAGGAAGAATATGATTCAAAAGTGTATGGTTCAACTGATGATGTATTATATGTCAGTCAACGTCCTGATTTTCATAAAATGACAAATATGGCCAGAACAATCAAAAGCATTCATTTTAATACTGAACAAATGTGGCAAGAATATCAAAAAGAACAACAATTGGCGAAAAAAGTCGCGCATAAAAAAACACTTATAAAAACAGCCGGTCAACACACAAAAGCATAAACACAAACAATCATATAAAAAACACCGCCCGAAAGGACGGTGTTTTTTTATTTTCTTTCATTATATTAAAGCCAATGTTTCATTTGCAATTTCTAATTCTTCATTTGTTCTGATAACAAAAATTTTGAATTTAGAATCTTCCGCCGAAATCAAAGCGTACTCACCGGGACGCTTATCGTTTTCAGCTTCGTTTAATTTAAATCCTAATCCTGTCAGCCCCTTTAAAACTTCTTTGCGAACGATTTCATCGTTTTCACCGACACCGGCCGTCCAAACAAGGGCATCCAACTGACCGTTTAATTGAGCAAAATAATTACCGATAAATCCGCGAATACGGTATGTCAACATATTCAATGCCAATTTTGCCTTTGCATCGCCTTCGGCAATTTTTGCATGAACATCGCGCATATCATTCACTCCGCAAATTCCCAATAAACCGCTTTGTTTAGTCATCATTTTATCGACAGCATCAATATCAAGTCCTGCATTTCGGATTAAAAAACCAACTGTTGCCGGATCAATTGAACCGCAACGCGTTCCCATCATTAAACCATCTAACGGCGTTAACCCCATGGAAGTATCAATACATTGTCCTTCTTTAATTGCACAAACAGAAGAACCACTGCCGATATGACACGTAATTAAATTTGTTTGAGTTAAAGGTTTA
>JBJFAP010000107.1:0-2376 GCA_051887975.1 Alphaproteobacteria bacterium
AAGATTATGCTGAACTGTTGGATTATGTAGAAACAAAGTCCTCAAAAATAACCTTGATAACGTTGCCTTTAACCGGCAACAGGATCGCCTGTGCCGCGCAAAATCGTCATTTACTTGTTTATCAGGCAGATGATATTCCAGATGCTGTTAAAACAGCAAAATTACACGCAAGAGCAGGGGATGTCGTGTTATTATCTCCGGCTGCACCCAGTTATCATGCCTATAAAAATTTTGAAGCCCGAGGCGATGATTTTGCCGCCTGTGTCAAATTAACTAATCGTTAATAAACAAACAATAACATTTTGAAAAATAACGATTTATATATAAAGACAAATTGTTTTTTATGAAAAGAAGTTATTCCAATTAATACTTTGTTAAGTTATTTGATATAACATACTGTAAAATATATATATTATGTAAAACAATTGAAATTTTTAATTTTAACTTTTTGTTAAGCAATTTAATATAACAGATTATATATAAACAATTTTATATAATTATTTATACACGTAATCAAACAAAAGAAATAATTATCTGTTAATCTGCAAATAGTACGTTAAATCAAAATCTTTTTTTGAATTTTATTTTTTCAAAACAACTGTTTTTAATGTAAAAACAATACAGAAATATAAATTTCATTTAAAAACGAAATTCTGACAACCCATAGAAACAAAATTCTGACACCCCATAGAAATTTTGCTTTTTATAATAAATATCATTTAAATACGCAAAAACAGATAAATTTTTAATTTTTGACATATTTTGAAAACTAATAAAATCCTCATCATCAACCACTCTTTTCTTTTGTTTTGTTATATAACTATCCATAATAAAAATAGGAGGACAAAATAGTACACTGTTCATTTATAGAAAACCGCGCAAAAATTTATATCATTTATTTTAAACAATTTTCTTTATAAAAAGAATTTTTTTCTTTTATAGAAGAAAGATAACTTTGTAAATATTCGCTTTTTTTTGTTATTGCAAGCATATACTCCAACATTTCAAATTCTTTTTCATCTTGTGTTATTTGCGCTAAATCTAAAATTTTCATATATACCCAAGATTTTGGTGTTTTGGTCTTTTTATTTAATATATTACATAAAGAAGAACTTGTTATTCCAATTTGACGTGCAAGTTCAGCGTCTGACTTTATATTATTTTTCTTTTTTGCTAAATTCACATAATATTTTACTTTCATTTTCGCACTCCTTTCGTTATTAAGAGCGCGATTTTCTATATTATGGACAGTTTACAAGTCTATGAACGAATCTTATGTTATATAATATAGCATAAAAAAAAGTTCTTGACAAGTATTTTTTATTAGCTATAACTAACATTAGTTATAACTAACGAAAGATAAAAAAATGAACGGACAATTTACAGTAATTCAAAACAAGATTTTTCAAGACAAAAGGCTATCGACAATAGATTTTTCTGTTTTGGCTGTTTTGCAATCAATGATGGGCGTGAACGGCTATTGTTGGCCATCTTATGAACATTTGGCTTCGCTTGCTCACTGCTCACGCAGTTCGGCGATAAGATCTATTCGAAAACTTGAAATGCTCAACTATATCGTTAAATTAAAAGGAACAGTGGGAGATACAAATGAACAGTCATCGAACAGATATTATATCAACAATAATCCGGACGCCGGAAACGTGAGTTTAAATGACAAAAAAACACAAAAGGGGAGTGCAACAGGTACACCCCGAAATGAAGAAAGCGGGGTGTCAGATTTACACCCCGAGGTGGTGTCAGATTTACACCCCGAAAAAGATAAATTTTTTGAAAAAAATGCGCGTGCGTGCGCGCGTACGCGTGAGGGGGAAAATGACACCCCGAATGATAAAACGGAATCCGGCTCGTTGCCGGTAGCCGAGCCGGATAGTCTTCAAAATGTAAATTGTCCAAAATCATCTGAAGATGAAGACATTCGGCTTTGGCGTGAAGTAAATGACGAGTGGAAAAGGGCTTTTAAGAAGTCCTTGTGGATTTTTGGTGAAGTTGTGAAAACGAAACAACGGCAAGGTTTCAGCTTTCGTCCATTCAGAAATCACGCAGCGGGATTCGATTTTGACTGGTTAAATGATATTTTTTCAGAAAAAACGTCCGACCGCTTGAATTATTGCGAATTTGACAGGCATTTTGCCGATGAAATGGTTATCAATTATGACGGTTGAAGAAGAAAATTTGCGCGAATTAGTCCGGCTGGCATTTATAACGGGGCGATTGTTTGAACGTGATCCACAGAATTTCACGCCGGAAACGACAGAAAACGATTTGATAAATGAAATTTATGAACGCAACAAAATGAAAGGAAAGAAAAAAAATGACGTACGTTGAAATTTTTGTAAAGCTTATGCTTGGTATTTT
>JBJFAP010000108.1:0-2366 GCA_051887975.1 Alphaproteobacteria bacterium
TTTTGAATGACAATGCGAATAGATACAGACAAACAAATGAATTTACTTAGTGATAAGAACGTTGCAATAATTGGTGGTGGACCCGTTGGACTGACTATGGCAAAATTATTACAGCAAAACGGCATAGACGTTTCAGTTTACGAAAGAGACAACGACCGAGAGGCAAGAATTTTTGGTGGAACCCTTGACCTACACAAAGGTTCAGGTCAGGAAGCAATGAAAAAAGCGGGATTGTTACAAACTTATTATGACTTAGCCTTACCAATGGGTGTAAATATTGCTGATGAAAAAGGCAATATTTTATCCACAAAAAATGTAAAGCCCGAAAATCGATTTGACAATCCTGAAATAAACAGAAATGACTTAAGGGCTATCTTGTTGAATAGTTTAGAAAACGACACGGTTATTTGGGATAGAAAACTTGTTATGCTTGAACCTGGTAAGAAGAAGTGGACACTAACTTTTGAGAATAAACCGAGTGAAACAGCAGATTTGGTTATTCTTGCCAATGGCGGGATGTCCAAGGTAAGAAAATTTGTTACCGACACGGAAGTTGAAGAAACAGGTACTTTCAATATACAAGCCGATATTCATCAACCAGAGATAAACTGTCCTGGATTTTTTCAGCTATGCAATGGAAACCGGCTAATGGCATCTCACCAAGGTAATTTATTATTTGCTAACCCCAATAATAATGGTGCATTGCATTTTGGAATAAGTTTTAAAACACCTGATGAATGGAAAAACCAAACGCAGGTAGATTTTCAAAACAGAAATAGTGTCGTTGATTTTCTCCTGAAAAAATTTTCCGATTGGGACGAACGCTACAAAGAACTGATTCGTTTGACATCATCTTTTGTAGGGTTAGCGACACGAATATTTCCCTTAGATAAGTCTTGGAAAAGTAAGCGTCCATTACCCATAACAATGATTGGGGATGCCGCACATTTGATGCCTCCTTTTGCAGGACAAGGCGTAAACAGTGGGTTGATGGATGCCTTGATATTGTCGGATAATCTGACCAATGGGAAATTTAACAGCATTGAAGAGGCTATTGAAAATTATGAACAGCAAATGTTTGCTTATGGAAGAGAAGCACAAGAAGAATCAACTCAAAACGAAATTGAAATGTTTAAACCCGACTTTACGTTTCAGCAATTGTTAAATGTATAAAATGGAATAAAACGGCACATAACAAACAAATTGGCAATAGAGCCGGTGAAGTACTTCTATTGAACTTTTGTGCAATGTTGAAGATTAGTAATTCTATTCAACATTTGTGCTAAAAGTCGGCTCCATCGCCAATTTGCCAAACGTTATGCGGCAGCTTAAAAGACGACACCAAACCAGAAAAATCATCTTGACAACCACCCGACTTTGAACTACGAAGGATGAAATTTTTCAGGGACAACTTCCAGCATTTCCAAAAAACAGTTTAACCATTGACTTGGAGACAAACAAACAATTTGAGCATTAAGGTTTAAACCGAATTTTTCCGAAATTGTCCTGACCTGACTTTTCCTGAAAATCGACTTTAAAGCTGTTTTTACAGATAAATCAGGTTTCTCTAACAGACAGGAAATAAATGCTAAGTATTTGGCTTTAATCTTAAAATCAAAAAATAAGTGTTTTCTTTTAATGTTTAACAGGGCTGATTTTACAGTTGGCGGTGGCAAGAAACTTTCAGGACCTACCTCATAGACAAGTTTCAAATCAAAAAAAGTATGATAGAAAACGGTATATGGATTGTAAAGCTTCCTTGAAAATAACTTTTGTGTAGGTTCGAACTGAAGGACAATGGAACCTCCCAGAAAATTTTCAAGATTCTCAAACATCAGGATTTTGAAAATATCGGAAGTAATGCCATAAGGAATATTTGACACCACTTTGAAAGGAAATTTCGGAACTGCAAAATTCCTAAAATCACAACCGACAACTTGAACATTTCGGGCATCAGAAAATAATTTTCGTAAATGTTCAACCAAAGCTGTGTCGTTTTCAATAGCAACAACATTGTTGGCAATTTTTAATAAATGAACAGTAAGAAACCCCTTGCCTGCCCCAATATCTAAAACCGTATCCTGATTACTTATATTTGCTTGTCTTATTGCATCTTTTATTAGCACTTTATCAATAGTAAAGTGCTGACCCGTAAAACGAACGGGCAATTTCTTTTTTGTCATTAGTAACTTCTTACAGGTGAATACTTGAATTCAAATCACAGAGATATTCTTTTATAATTATACAACGGCAAATTTAGTAACCTGCATTCCCGACAATTACCTAACGAGTTAAATATAAATTGCTGATTTGATTATAGCGGGATAAATGTACCTCTTGTAGCGGTTTGTAATGTACCGCCTGTA
>JBJFAP010000109.1:0-2346 GCA_051887975.1 Alphaproteobacteria bacterium
GTCCCGAATTTTTACCGGCTTGTATTGCAGTTGTTGCGCATCCTGATGATGAACGTTATAAAAAGTACTTTGGTAAGAAAGCCATTGTTCCGTTGTTTAACATTCCCGTTCCAATTGTCCCATCTGAACATGCGGAAATGGACAAAGGTACAGGTATTATGATGGTTTGTACTTTTGGTGATGCGGCAGACGTTGCATGGTGGAAACAATCCGGATTGCCTATTAAACAAATTATTGGCAAAGACGGTTGCATTATTCGTCAAGAATACGGCAAAGGTAATTTTGTTTCTTTAGATGTTGAAAAAGCAAAAAGATATTATGATGAAATAGCGGGATTACCCGTCAAACAGGCACGCGCCAAGATTGTTGAATTTTTGCGCGAAACGGGCGATTTATTAGCAGAGCCGAAAGCCTTAACACACCCTGTTAAATTTTATGAAAAAGGTTCACAACCTTTGGAATTTGTGTCATCCCGTCAATGGTTCATCGATATTTTACGCTTTAAGCAAGAATTAATTGAACAAGGACGCAAAATAAAATGGTATCCGCAACATATGCAAAGCCGTTATGAAACTTGGGTAGAAGGCTTAAATCAAGATTGGTGTATCTCAAGACAACGTTTCTTTGGCGTTCCCTTCCCTGTCTGGTATAAGTTGGATGAAAACGCAAATCCTGACTACAACAATCCGATTTTTGCTGAAAACTCACAACTTCCTGTTGATCCGATGATTGATGTACCAAACGGATATACAGAATCTCAACGCGGACAGCCAAACGGCTTTATTGGTGAAAAAGATATTATGGATACATGGGCTACATCATCTGTAACACCGCAAATTGCTATTGCTATTGCGCCTGAAGGACATCATATTTCGTTGCCGTTTGATGTACGTCCTCAAGCACATGACATTATCCGTACTTGGGCTTTTTATACAATAATGAAAGCATTCGCCAACGAAAATACTATTCCTTGGAAAGAAGCACACATCAGTGGCTTTGTTCTTGATCCGGACAGAAAGAAAATGTCCAAATCAAAAGGAAATGTTGTAACTCCAATGGCATTGCTTGAAAAATATTCTTCCGATGCTGTTCGTTATTGGGCAAGCAGAGCCAAAATGGGTATTGATGCTTTATTTGAAGAACAAGTAATGGAACAAGGCAAAAAGCTTTGTATGAAGCTGTTTAATGCTTCCCGTTTCGTATTTAATATTGTTGCGCAATCAGGCGTTGACATCAATTCCGACTATGTAGCAAACATCACTGAAGAATTGGATAAATCTTGGATTGGTAAAATGTGCGATGCATTGGAAACTTCACGCAAAGCATTTGAAGCCAACGATTATTCTTTTGCATTGGAAACGACAGAACATACTTTCTGGGATTTCTGTGATAATTATTTGGAAATTGTCAAAGGTCGTGCATACAGTGAAAATCCAACCTCAGCGGTATCTGCTTTGATGTTATCGATTGATTTATTCTGTAAAATGTTTGCTCCGTTTATGGTGTTTATCACAGAGGAAGTTTACCAAGCGCGTCCTTGGGGAAAACAGACAAGTTCCATCCATACAAAAGCCTACCCAAAAGCAAGCGAATTTGCAGATATCACACTTGATGCTGATTTTTATAATAAAGTTGTGGTTATGGTTGAAGCAGGACGTAAGGCAAAAGCAGATGAAAAACGTTCTTTGCGCGCACCGATTATGGACATCACTGTGTCAGCGAATCACAAGACAATTGACGTGTTAAAACGCGCACAAGCTGATATTGAACGTGTTTTGAATATCAAAAATTCAAATATCGTTTATGAAGCAAATACTGATGTTTTAACTTTAACCAATTGCATTTTGGGCGAAGATGAACCTAAACCGCAAAAAGCATAGAAAAACAGAACACAGCCCCATTGAACAGATGGGGCTGTTTTAATAGCTGATTTATTTGTTTTATTTACTTTTACTTAAAAAAAGATGATAGCCTTCCCAAAAGGATGATATTTAAATGAAAGACGCACAAATACTTAATTCCATACCAAAAACAGAGGGCATTAAATATGCCGGCTCGAAATTAAAAATTATTCCTTACATTGTGCAAATCATTTCCAATTTACCATCAATTAAAACAGTTTTGGACGGATTTACGGGAACTTCGCGCGTAGCCCAAGCATTTGCTCAAATGGGATATGATACAACGGCAAATGATACAGCCGTTTGGTCAGAAGTATTCGCAAACTGTTATTTAAAATCATCAAAACCCGATCAATATTACCAACAAATCATTGATGAATTAAATAATTTAAAAGAATATGACGGTTGGTTTACACAAAATTACGGGGGCTCAATTGACGATTCA
>JBJFAP010000110.1:0-2330 GCA_051887975.1 Alphaproteobacteria bacterium
CTATCTTATCATTAGTGCTTTTTGCTTGTACGCTGACAAAAAAACCGACCCATCGGACAACCCACATGAGCAAAAATAAAAAAGCGTACACCAGCACCATACCAACAATTGTTATAAATAATGCATCAGTCATAAAAACCCCTTATCTGTCTTGTTTTGTTTTAACACCCTTTTTATTCAAACGCAAGCAAAAAGCAAAAAACATTTAATAATTTTTCTTGCAATTTAAAACAAAAGTGTGTATATGGTAAGAAGAAAGGCTTAAAATATGAATGTTGATAACTTAAAAGGCATTACTTTAGGATTATATGCTATTGGCGTTAAGGATTCAAAAAATGATCGTTTTTGCGGGTTGATAGTCGATGCGTTGATGCCGTTTATTCCAAATCCGGCAACCGTTATTGTATCCGTCCGACGTGATTGTTATTCTTGCGATCAAATTTTACAAAATAAGACATTTTCTATTTCTGTTTTGGGATCGCACACACCGCCCGAAGTTATCGAAGCATTGGGATATCAGACCGGCTCTTGTTGTAATAAATGGCAAGGGGTGGATTATTTTGAACAAAATGGCCTGCCGTTTTTGTCTTGTGCAGTAGAAGTTATGTCCGCAAAAGTGGTTGATTGTCATCAAGTGGGGCAATATATGCTTATCATCGCCGAAATTGAAGATGAAAAAATAATCAATCAAGATTCGCTATTGACTTATGCTGAATATCAAGCTAATTTAAAGAGTAAAGTTGTCGAAATTTTTAATAACAAAAAGAAAGGAAATAAAATGAAAGAACAATGGGTTTGTAAAGTATGCGGTTATGTTTATGAAGGCGATATTCCGTTTGAACAATTACCGGAAGATTGGACTTGTCCTTTATGCGGTGTTGGCAAAGACCAATTTGAAAAAGTTGAGCAATAATAAAAAAAACACTTGACATATTTTTTTAATTTTGGCATAATGTACAAAGCTTTGAAAGCTGGCGGAAGTAGCTCAGTTGGTTAGAGCGTCGGTTTGTGGTACCGAATGTCGAGAGTTCGAGTCCCTTCTTCCGCCCCAAATTCAAATTTAACCCTTTGGAAACAAAGGGTTTTTTGTTTGGAAAAAGTGACTTTGTTGAAAAAAATATTGCATAAACATTTATTTCAATCGACAAAGAGCTTTTGCAACATTTAACTCTTTTTTACTGTATTTATGAATAATATCAGTGGACGGGTGTAAAGCAATTGCAGTGCCGTCAACCATTACATTTTTTGTCCACAAAAGACCGTTAGGAAAGCCCATTCCTTGTATTTGCGGACAAATATAGCCGGCCGCCCCCAAAGAACAATCGGCGGCAATATCGAATAAAGTACCACCAACGGCATCGCACCAAGAATTGGCACTCCACCAATTCATTGTTTGTGAACTTAGACAATATTCAATATTTCCGCTACGTCCCGTTCTTTGAATACCGCCGGCATCATCACAAGATACTTTGGCATTTACGGAATTTGACACGATAAATAAGCATATTATGAACAATAATTTTTTCATTTTAAAACTCCTTTTTGTTAAAACAAATCCACCTTTTAGGGGTGGAGGAGCTTAAACGACTATATGTGTATAGTTGTTGCTTATTCAATATATTCGCAACACTCCCCCACAAGTGTGAGAAGTTCTTACACATAAGGAACGGTTAAATTCCATTGCGACAAATCATCGCAACGACTTAAAGTATAACTTGATAACTGATTTTTACAATATGTATTTTTTTAAGCTACGCTGAATCTACAAATATTTCTTTATCGTATCGAAAACATTTTCAAACATTTGCGGTGTTAACCTTTTTGTCGCTGTGTTGTATAAAGAACAGTGGAAACTGTCTATCAACATAACAGCATTCGGCAATTTATGCACTTTTGCGTGTCCGAAAACATAGTCTGCCTGCTTCAAACTGTACGCTTTTAAAACAGCATTGTGCGAAATATGTCCCAAGCTTAATATTACTTTTAAGCGCGTCATTGATGCGATTGTTTTTTTTAAATTTTCATTACACGCGTTAATTTCTTCTCCTGTCGGCTTATTTTCAGGTGGCACGCATAAAACAGCGTTGGTAATTAAAGCATTGTGTAAAACAAGTCCGTTATTTGGTTTTTCCTGATATACACCCCTTGCGAATCCATATTTGATTAAAGTCGGATAAAGCAATCGACCGGCAAAATCGCCTGTAAAAGGCTTTCCGTTTTGATTTGCCCCTTTCAAACCCGGTGCAAGCCCCACAATCAAAAAGCTTGCATTTTCATCACCGAAATTCGGAACCGGCGCATTAAAATAGGTCGGATGCAAATGTCTGTTT
>JBJFAP010000111.1:0-11732 GCA_051887975.1 Alphaproteobacteria bacterium
ATCGGGTAATCCGTTTTTGCGATACCTGAAAAATTCCTCTTGAGGTTCAATTTCTTGGATTTGCCCGTTGCTGTCAACGAAACGAATGGCTTTTAAAATGTTTTTTATTTCCGAACCGTAAGCACCGGCATTCATTCGTAATGCACCACCGACAGTTCCGGGGATTCCGCATAAAAATTCGAATCCGGATAATCCGTTTTTTTGCGCAAATCGGGATAAATCAACGGATAAAAGTCCCGCACCGCAAACAATATCATCTCCATCGCGTTTTACATTTGTAAAAGGTTTTCCAAGATGTATTGTTAATCCGGGAACACCGCCATCGCGTACAATAATATTCGAACCGCCCCCCAAAATAAGAATAGGAATTTGCGAACAATATTTTATTAAATGTGCTAAATCTTCTTCATCTTCCGGCTCAAAATAATAAGAAGCATTTCCACCAACGCCCATCCACGTTTTTTTTGCTAAAGGGACATTTTGACGGATTTGGCCTTTTGTTTTGGGAAAAGAAAAAATTTTTTCGCCTGCTATTATATTTTTTAAAAATTGCCACATTTTACATCCTCTTGAGTTTTTAAAAGTTCTTCCGTTTTATGCATTAACTTTGAAATGTCGCCCGCACCCAAACCAATTAACAAATCCCCGTTTTGTATGACCTGTTTCAAGTGAACAATAAAGTTATCATCAACAGGATAGACTTCTTTTTTATCTTTCATCTTTGAAATAAATGTTTCTTTATTGACACCATCAACGGGAAGTTCTCCGGCCGCATAAACGTCCATAACGAATAAAACATCAGCATCATCAAAGGCCGTCGTAAATTCATTCATTAACTCTTTAAATCTGGAATAACGATGCGGTTGAAAAACAGCAATCACGCGTCCCTTGCCAACGGCTTGCTTGGCGGCTTTCAAAGTTGCTTTTATTTCTGCCGGATGATGCGCATAATCATCATAAATCGGGATTTGTTTATAATGTCCGCACAAAGTAAAACGACGTTGCGTCCCTTTAAATGTTGCAAAGGCACTGCGAATTTTATCTGTTGACATTCCCAATTCGTCAGCTACGGCAAACGCAGCAAGTGCATTTAAAATATTATGTATTCCAAACATCGGCAAAACAAAGTCTTTATAAACAGTATTGCCTTTTTGGATGTCAAACAAAAGTTTTCCGACTTCAAATTTGATATTGATTGCTCTGATAAACGCATCGTCATTTAATCCGTAAGAAATCATTTTGCGATTAGAAACTTTTTTCGCCCATTCTTTGACAACAGGGTGATCAGTACAGACAACGCAAAATCCATAAAATGACGTTGTGTTCATAAAATGAAGATATGCTTCATTCATATGCTCAACCGTTTGATAATAATCCAAATGTTCGGCATCCATACTGGTAACGACAGCCACTTGTTTATTCAAACGCAAAAAACTGCCGTCTGATTCATCGGCTTCCACAACAATCCAATCGCTTTTGCCAAGCACACTGTTTGTGTTGTAATTATTCATAACTCCGCCAATAATACAAGAAGGATCAAAGCCGCCTTCAATCATTAAATGCGAAATCATTGCGGAAGTTGTTGTTTTCCCGTGAGTTCCTGCAACGGCAACGCCTTGCTTATAACGCATCAGTTGAGCTAACATTTCAGAACGATGTCCGATGGGCAGTTTTCTTTTTTTTGCCTCTTGTAATTCCACATTATCCGCGTGAATAGCAGAAGATATGATGACAACATTCACCCCATCCAAAACAGAAGGATTATCCTGACCAATAAAAATTTTAATTCCTTTTGCTTGAAGCCTGCGGGTATTATCATTTTCAACGTTGTTTGAACCTTGCACGTTTATTCCCATGACATACAATTGTTCGGCAATCGCACTCATACCGATTCCGCCTATACCGATAAAATGGATACATTTATTTTGGAAAAAAATCATTTGCTTTTCTCCAGTTCATTGATAACAAGTTTTCCTAAAGCTTCTCCAGCTTGTTCTTTCGGCTTTCCCTTTAAAGCCATCGTTGCGGCTTGTTGCAACATTGGTACATTATTCATCAGTTCTGCCAAACGTGTGGCAATGCTTTCCGGTGTTGCATCTTTTTCGATAATTAACCACCCGCCACCATTCGCAGTCCATAATTTTGCGTTGGCTGTTTGATGATCGTCTGCTGATGTCGGTAACGGTATTAACACTGCCGGTCGCCCAATTTGAGAAAATTCTGCTAAACTGGAGGATCCGGATCGAGAAATAATCAAATGTGTTTTTTCCAACAACTCGGGGATATTATTAAAAAAAGGAGCTAATGAAATGTTTTTAATGCCGCTGTTTTGATAAGTTTGCTCAACTTTTTCCATATCTTCTGCTCGAACTTGTTGTGTTAAGGAAAGCTTTTGTTTTAATTCCTGTGGCAACAAAATTAACGCTTTCGGTAGTAATTCACTGAAAGCATGTGCCCCCTGTGAACCGCCGATAATAAGTAAGCGAAATTCTTGCGTGTCAGTTGGATATGGTGCATCGGATTTTTGTTGGATTTGCGGTCTGACGGGCATACCTGTTTGAATGCATGAAATACCGGCAGGAACACGCCCTGTTGGTGTAAAAGACGTTGCAACAGCGCGTACTTTTCCTTTTTTGGCAAGCAATCTGTTCGCACGTCCCAAAATTGCATTTTGTTCATGTAAAATAACCGGAATACGTAAAAATTCAGCAGCCATTGTTGCCGGAACACTTGCATATCCGCCAAAAGCAATTAACATTTTAGGATTTAATTTCATCAACAAGCAAACGGATTGCATAGAACCAAACAAAAGTTTAAAAGCGGCAGATATTTTATAAAAAATACCTTTTCCCGTAATGCCGGAAGCTTTGACATAATAAACGGGAATGTTTGCTAATGCGCCGGATAAATTCTTTTTACCTCTGGCATCGGTAATGAAAATAATCTTGTATTCAGGATGATTTTCTTTAAGCCATGTTGCCAAAGCTTGTGCCGGAAAAATATGTCCGCCTGTTCCGCCTGCCGTTAAAACAATTGTATTTTCTTTCATTCTAAACCTCCTTGAGTTGGATGTCTTCTTGTTAATGATAAAATAATACCAAAGCCAAACGCCAACGAAATCAAAGATGATCCACCATAAGAAATAAACGGCAAAGTCATTCCTTTTGTCGGAATCAAATTCAGCGTTGACGCCATATTTATAAATGCTTGTACACCAAATTGAGTCAAAAGTCCAGCAACAGCTAACATATTAAATAAATTTTTTTCTCGACTCATTAAATAAAATCCTCTGAAAACGACAAAAGCAAATAATAATACTATCACGGAAGACAGTAAAAATCCGTATTCTTCAGCCGCTACTGCCAAAATAACATCCGTATGTGCATCAGGTAAAGTGCTTTTGACAATTCCTTCGCCCGGGCCTGTGCCGAACCAGCTGGCATTGTTTAAACCGGAAAGAGCAGTTTTTATTTGAAAAGTATCGCCTGTATCAGGAAACAAGAAACGATTGATTCTGCTGTGGACGTGTGGAAAAAGCAGGTATGCAGCACCTGTTCCGAAAACACCCAAAATAAACAACACGATAATCCACCAAAAAGAAATACCTGCCAAAAATAATTGAGATCCCCAAATACCCGTTACAGTTATCGTCATTCCAAAATCAGGTTGCAACATCAAAACACAAATGACAAACAAATATATAAATCCGGCAATGGGAATTCCCGGAAAACCTTTTATTAAACGACCGGAAGCAAAAATCCACGCGCAAACAACCGCAAAAGCGGGCTTTATAAATTCAGACGGTTGAAGTGACATTCCAGGAAAATTGAGCCATCTTTTTGCCCCCTTAATTTCATCACCAAAAAATAATGTACCAAGCATTAAAAAAAGAAAACTGATAAAAACTAAAAAAGAAATGCGTCTTATGTGTTTCGGAGATAACATAGACGTTCCAAGCATGACGCCAATGGACGGAATTAAAAATAAAAGTTGTTTTTTGACAAAATAAAACGAATCTCTTGTGCGAAAAACGCGTTCTGCAACTGCGGGACTGGCAGAAAAAACAAGAAAGATTCCACATAATATAATGCCCAAAATTGCCCAGAGCAACCCTCTGTCCAAAGTTCGAAACCATTCTTCAAAAAACGATTTATATTGTAAATATCTGCTTTTCAAACTCATTTTACAGCATTCCCAACACTAAACCGACAACTGCCATTAACAGCGCAAAAGACCAAAATACAAAAACGACTTTTATTTCACTCCATCCTTTTTTTTCAAAGTGATGATGAATGGGGGCCATTAAAAAGACCCTTTTGCCTGTTCGTTTGTAAAAGAAAACTTGTATAATATCAGACAAAGCTTCGATAACAAATAAAAAACAAATAATGCCAAAAATAATTTCACTCTTTGTTAAAATCGCCATCATTGCGATCATTCCGCCTAGGCCCAAAGCACCAACATCACCCATAAATATTTCAGCCGGTTTGTGATTAAAAATCAAAAAACCGCATAAAGCACCAACGGCAGCTAAAGCCACAGGGCAAATGACTGAAATTTGCGGAATATAGCGTAAATGTAATAACGTGTTTAAGGGGGGATTTGCGCAAATAAAACCAAAAAAGCACAAACACAGTAAAACAATGATTAAAGGTAATGAAACCAATCCGTCTAATCCGTCTGTTAAGTTGACTGCATTTGTCGTTCCGGCAAGCAAAAAAGCACCAAAGGCGACATATAAAAAATATAACGGAAACCAATAATGCCACAAAGGAATATACACGCGCGTTGCAAATGTCGCAGGCAGAAAATAAAGAGCAATACTGACGGCAATACCACCGATTAAAAATTCCCAGAACAATCTTTGCTTTCCTGTAATTCCACTGTTTGAAGAATGCCGCTTTAATTTGTAAAAATCATCCTCAAAACCAATCAATCCGAAGCCTGTCATGACAAAAAGCGTCAATAATACAAAAGGGTTATCCATTTGCGCAAACAAAAAAGATGTCAATAAAATAACCGTTAATATTAACACGCCCCCCATCGTCGGTGTCCCTTGTTTGGCTAAATGCGATTGCGGGCCTTTTTCACAAATGGGTTGCCCCTGTTTTTGTAAAAAATGCATCAACTTGATAAAAAACGGCATAGAAAAAGTCGTTAATAATAAAGAAAAGAAAAAGGATGCAATACACGCTGTCATTTGGTCAGCTCCGTTAATATATCCCACATCTTCATGCCATTTGATCCTTTAACAAGAACTGTGTCTCCGTTTTGAAGTAATGAACGTAAAATGCAAACTGCTTGTGGTGCTTGTTTGACAAACCCTGCTTTTTTATTTTCCGGCAAGGCATCATACAAAACTTTCATTTCAGAACCAACCGCAATCACCAAATCAATATGATTTTCTTCAATGCTTTGTAATAACGACAGATGTAATTCTTTTGACTTTTCGCCCAATTCACGCATATCGCCTAAAACGGCAATTTTTCTTCCTTGACACAACCCCAATACATTTAAAGAAGCTTTCATAGAAGACGGATTAGCATTATAGCTGTCATCAATATAGGTAATCTTTTTCGTATCTACAATCAGTGAAAGGTGCTTTCCGCGTCCTTTAAGCGGTGTTATTTTTTGTAAGTTTTTTATGGCTTCATCAATGTCTTTTCCACAGGCAGATACAATGCCCAAAACGCCCAACGCATTTTGTATAAAGTGCAAACCTGACATTTGTAAAACAAGTTCGTGTTTAATTCCGTTAATCGTTAAATCGGCAACCGAGCCCGTTTCATTTATTTTGTATTTATCCAAACGAACTGTTGCATTTGTATCTTGTCCGAAAGAATAAATATGTTCAATACCGTTTTGTTTTGCCAAGGATACAAGCAAATCATATTGATTATTATCTTTATTTAAAAAGACCGCTCCTTGTTTATTCATATATTGAAAAATTTCTGCTTTTGCTTTTGTGATGTCTTCAATAGAAGGAAAAAATTCATGATGAGCAGAACCTACCATCGTAATCAACACAATATCCGGTTTGACAAGAGAAGATAAATATGCCATTTCCCCTGTATGATTCATTCCCATTTCTATGACAGCAAAATTGGCAAGTCTTGGCATTCTGGCAAGTGTTAATGGAACACCCCATTGATTATTTAAGTTTCCTTGCGTAGAATGGACAATGCCTTGTGTTTCCAATGCCTTGACCAACATTTCTTTACTGGTTGTTTTTCCGGAACTGCCGGTAATGCCGATTCTCAAGGTTTCAGAATTGGCAACCGCATAACGCGCCATATCTTCCAATGCTTCGTCTGTGTTCACAACAAAAAACAATTTGTCAGTTTCAATGACTTCTTCAATATCATGGCTGACGATGGCAGCAACCGCCCCTTTGTCAAGAGCTTGCTTGACATAATCATGGCCATCCGAATGTTCGCCCTTGACCGCAATAAAAATATCACCGGCTTGAACAGTTCTGGAGTCGATGGATACGCCGTAAGCAATAAATGTTTTATAAGCTTTTCCACCAGTTGCTTTAATCAATTCTTCACTTGTCCAAAGCGGCTTTTCCTGTTGCGCACGCAAAGACAAAGCAGCTTGAATTTTATCATTAAAAGGATGATTAAAACCGTTAATCATTTGTCCTTCTTCGTGTCCTTTTCCCGCAATCAGTAAAATATCGTCTTTTTCCAGTTTGTGAATGGCATGATAAATTGCTTTTGCGCGATTTTCTATGACGGTAGCATTGGGACAGCCTTGCATAATTTGTTGCCTGATTTCGGTTGCATTTTCATACCTTGGATTATCATCAGTAACAACAACATAATCAGCCAAATTTGCGGCAATTTTCCCCATAATAGGACGTTTTCCGGCATCTCTGTTTCCACCGCAACCAAAGACAACAACCAATTTGCCTTTTGTTTGCTTTTTCAGTGAACAAAGGGCGTTTTCCAAGCCATCCGGTGTGTGTGCGTAATCCACAAAAACAGAAGCCCCGTTATTTTTGACACCAACCAATTCCATACGACCTGAAGGGCTTTTTAATCTGTCCAAAACATCGATGATGCTTTCTATGTCAAAGCCACAAGCATAAACCAATCCGATGGCTGCCAAAATATTCATTCCTTGAAATGAACCGGCAACAGGGATGTTTAATTCATATTGTTTAGAGAAAAACTCAACCGTTAATTTTTGGCTTGTTGCAAATAATTCTTGCTTAATCAGACGTAATTCTTCGGCTTTTTTACCGTATGAAATAACTTTTAATCCTTTGGCTTGACAGGCTTGTTTTATTTGCTCAAATTCCGGAATGTCCGCATTCAATACGGCAGTTTGTTCCGTCAATTCCAAAAACAGACGCATTTTGGCCGCTAAATAAGCTTCCATTGTACCGTGATAATCCAAATGATCGCGTGTCAAATTTGTAAAAGCTGATGCTTTAAAGGTCAGTCCTGTGAGCCTGTCCTGATCAAGACCATGAGAAGATGCTTCCAAAGCGGCATATTCGACTCCTGTATTTGCAAGATTGACCAGGTCGTTGTTTAATGTGATGCTGTCGGTTGTCGTCATTCCGGCATAGGCATTATATTCTGGCGATTGAACGCCTAACGTTCCAATGCTGGCTGCTTTCTTGGCGAATGCACTTAAAATTTCGCGTACGAAAAATACAGTAGATGTTTTTCCATTTGTTCCCGTAACGGCTAATAATGTTTCCGGTTTTTTGTTATAAAAAGCAGTACTTAATAAAGCCATAGAATGACGCATATCAGGGATGACAAATACAGGAACAGGCAGACCAGATATACTTTTTTGCGCTAAAATAGCAACCGCACCGTTTTCGATGGCATTTGGAATGTATCTTTCGCCATTTTCTTTGGTGCCGGACAGAGCCACGAAAGCAAATCCTTTTTTTACTTTTCTGGAATCACAGGAAAGACCCGTAATTTCGATATCGGCATCTGTCGATGTTTCAATATTTGCTTTTTTTAATAATTCCGATAAAATCATTCTTTACCTCTTTTTCTTGTTTTTTAAATATTCATAAGCTTCATTTACATAAGGTGGTAATTCAGCTCTTTCGGCAGGCTTTACACCCAAAACGGGTGCAATTTGTTGAATAATACGTCCGCCTGTCGGACAAGCGTTCCACCCCGCTGTATTGTAATAACTGTACTCCTTTTTCTTAGCAGGATTTTCAATCATAACATACACGATATATTTCGGTTTGTCCATCGGAAAAGCACTAATAAATGAATTTCTTACTTTTCCTTCAATATATTTGCCGTTTGTTGGGTCTTGCATTTGTGCTGTTCCTGTTTTGCCGATAACATTCAATCCTTCTACATTGGCGCGTTTTCCAGAACCTATTTCAGCAACAGCACGCAAAAAATAACGCATTTTTTTAGAAACTTCAGGCGTGATGACCTGTTCCAAAACAGCGTCTTTGTTGGCGTCTTTGATAAAAGTCGGAGTCATATAAAAGCCCCCGTTAATTAAAGCAGCAAATCCCGCAACCATATGCAAAGGGGATACCGCCAAGCCATAGCCATATCCGATTGTTGCCGTTTCAACCATATCCCATTTTTTTTGGACAATTGGTTTTCCTTTTTCCGGTAAAGCAAGCGGAAGCGGGTTTAAAAAATGCAAGTTGTTTAAATATGATTTATGTAATGTCGGCCCTAGCATTTGAGCAATTTTTGCCGTACCGATATTGCTGGAATAAACAAGCACTTCCGTTACGGATAAAATGCGATTTTCTGCGTGAAAATCCGTTATTTTTCGTCCTTTTGATAATTGATAAGGATCATAAGCTTCTATTTTTGAATTTTCCTTGATTAAACCGCTTTGTAAACCGAAAGCGACTGTAAACGGTTTCATTACAGATCCCAGTTCGTACATACCCAATGTCGCTTTGTTCATGGGGATTTTATTGGCATCAATAGGCATTTTATTTAAATCAAAATCAGGCAGAGATACCATCGCAAGAATTTCAGCATTTTTAACATCCATCACAATACCGACAGCTCCATCAGCTGAAAATTTTTCAATAGCAGACATCAACTCATCACGAACAATTTCCTGTATTCTGGCATCAACTGATAAAACAAGCGGGGATTTATCGGTATCGGCTAATTTTTGATCGTATTGTTTTTCAAGTCCGGCAATTCCTTGATTGTCAATGTTTGTAAAACCCAGCAGATGAGAATATAAATGACTTTGCGGATAAACGCGTCGTTCGGAATTGATAAAACCCAGTTGCGGATAACCCAGCGCATTGACTTGATATTCTTCTTGCGGAGTCAGATTGCGTCTTACATATTCGAAACTTTTTTTCGATTGTAATTTTTTAAGCAGTTCGTCTTTTTTTAAATCGGGGAAAATATTCATTAAAGCATTCGCAACTTCATCCGCATCCGGCATATAGCGCGCATCAACATATAAATCAACAATCGGCAGGCTGGTCGCCAACAGTATTCCGTTTCTGTCTGTAATATCAGCTCTTTTTACGGGTTCGTGAATTGTCAGTTTGATTTCATGATGTTTCCTTTCGGTATATCTTATGATTGTTTGTTCGAAAAGACGCGCTTCCACAATGCCGAATAAAAGCAAAAAAGTGTATGCCAGAATCATCATACGCGTCCGCCCTGTTTTTAAAGCGTGTACGGTAATTGAATCCAAAAAGCGATAATTATCACTCCTTTTAAGGGGGATTTCTTGACCTATCGGATATGTCTCTTCTTTTTTGCGTGAAAAAAACATTTACATTTCCATCCCTTCATAACGTATATCAATATCCGACCATTCAATGACTTGAGAGGTTTTCATCGGTTCTAATTTTGTGTTTTCCATCAATATTCTTATTCGGCGCGGATCCGTCAGATTAGACCATTCAGCATTCAATATGTGAATACTTCTGGTGTTTTTTTGGATTTCGTTTTGCAGGCGCGATAAATAATGTTCTCTGCCCAAAACGTGGTATTTCAATGAAAACATACCGCTACATGCAATAAATGCCAACATACCGAAAAAAAGTGTCAACAGAATGCGCTTCATTGAACATCTTCTCCCAAATAAATGGCGCTTCTTAAATGGGCAGAACGCGATCTGGGATTGGCGTTTAATTCTTCTGCTGTTGCGCAAAGCGGCTTTTTATAAAGTAATTTGAACGGTGATATTTGCTCATTTTCTTGCTTATATTTATTCACGTGTTTTGCCGGAGCTGTCATTTTAAGAAAAAAGTTTTTGACTATTCTGTCTTCCAAAGAATGAAAACTGACAACAGACAGGATGCCCCCTTTCTTAAGTAAACGAACAGAAGCATTTAACGCACGTTCCAATTCGCCTAATTCATCATTTACATAAATTCGCAAAGCCTGAAAAGTGCGCGTTGCCGAATCGATATCACCTTGTTTATGGGGCATAACGGAATGAATGGCCTTTGCTAAAGACAATGTATCTTCAAAAGGTTGCGTTTTTCGGACGGATACAATCTGGCGCGCAATTTGACGGGAAAAGCGTTCTTCTCCATAGGTATAAATGATATCCGCTAATTGTTTTTCGGAATAAGTATTGACTACATCTGCGGCCGTTAATCCTGATTGACTCATTCGCATATCCAAAGGCCCGTTTTTTTGAAAGGAAAAACCTCTTTCCGGCCTGTCAATTTGCATGGATGATACCCCAATATCCAATACAATTCCATCCACTTTTTCATGGACAAGCTCTGCCATATTTCCAAAACAACCTTCAATGAGCGTCAAACGATTTTTGTATTTTTTCAATAAAGGTTGTCCTGCGTCAATAGCTGTCTTATCTCGGTCAATAGCAAATACTTTCGTATTCGAAGCCGCATTTAATATAGCCTCTGTATAACCGCCGGCACCAAAAGTTCCATCCACATAAACACCGTCTTCTTTGACAGACAAAGAATGTATAACTTCATTAAGCAAGACCGGTATATGTGGTCGTAAATTCATATTGCACCTTATATTATGTTATGTTTTATAAAGGGATAGCACGCCAAAGAAAATAAGTCAATTGATAAATGTTTCTTTTTAAAGTAAATTTAAGTTTACTTTTTGTTAAAAATTTTGTAAAGTGTCAGCAAGAGGATTAAAAAAAATGGCACAAGACAAACCGGTTTTTATACCTAATCAAAATATGCGCTTGCCACCGCAAAGCGTTGATGCAGAGCAAGCATTATTGGGCGCAATATTGACAAATAATCGAGCAATGGAGCAGGTTATTGAATTTTTAAAGCCGGAACATTTTGCCAATCCTATTCATGGTAAAATTTACAAAGCGTGTCAGATATTACTTGAACGCGGGCGACTTGCCGATCCGATTACATTAAAGGATTATTTTGCGTCTGAAGGAACTTTGGATGACGTAAAAGGGGCTGATTATTTGGCGGAATTGGTGGCGGCTTCTACAACGATTATCAATGCGAAAGATTACGGCAATCAGATTTTTGACCGGTATATGAGGCGGCAATTAGTCGATTTGGGAACGCAAGTTGTCAATGATGCTTTTGAAATATCTTTGGAAAATTCGGCATTTCAGCAAATCGAATCGGCAGAAAAGAAACTCTACGATCTTGCAAACGAAGGCGAATTGGACGGCGGTCCGAAAATGCTTTCTTTTGGTGTCGGGCAATTGTTGACTTCAACGGAACAGGCTATGGCGAATCCGAACGGAGTTTCCGGTGTTCCGACCGGATTGGCGGATTTGGA
>JBJFAP010000112.1:0-2239 GCA_051887975.1 Alphaproteobacteria bacterium
CCATTCATTATGTGTAAAATTTTATTCGTTATGTGTAAAAAAAAGAGGAAAAAATGAAAAAAACGATTATAATTTTGGCTGTGTTGGCAGCATTGTGTTTGGGTGGTTATTTTTATCGTGAACAGATTGGTAATTTATTTGGTAAAACAAAGGATACCAAAGAAGTTGCAGCTGTTCAAAAAATGCCGGTTAATGTAACAAAAGTTGACATTCAGGATTTTTATCCTTCTTTGAGCTTTGTTTCAAAGATTGAAGCAAAAGACCAAGTTGATGTGCGTGCGCGTGTGACGGGCTTTTTGACAAAACGTTTGTTCAAAGAAGGTGATTTTGTCAAGGAAGGACAATTATTGTTTGAAATTGAAAAGGATCAATTTGAAGCATCTGTACATAATGCACAGGCAAACCTTGTAAAAGCGCAGGCAAATGAAGAAAATGCACAAGCTCAATTCAAACGTGCGCAAGATTTGTTTAAAACAAAAGATATTTCAGAAGCCGTATTGGATGAACGTCGCGCAGAATATTCAACCGCAAAGGCTGTTGTAAAACAAGCTCAAGCCGAATTGGATATCGCAAATTTAAATTTGAACTATACGGATGTATTAGCGCCCATTTCCGGTCGTATCGGTTCTGCAACATATTCGGTCGGTTCTTTGATTGGTCCGGATTCCGGAAGTTTGGCAAAAATTGTCAGTATCGATCCGATATATGCCGTTTTTTCCGTTTCAGAAAATCAATTGTTGCAATTGCGCGATTTTTGGACTCATGATTCTGCAAATTTGGACATTACTTTTGCTTTTGCAAACGGGACGGTTTATCCTTATCAAGGGGAAATGAATTTCGTTGATATTGCATTGGATGAACAAATGAACACAATGCGTATGCGTGTTTCTTTTGAAAATCCTGAAGGCGAGTTAATATCCGGTCAATACGGACGTGTTGAAATGAAATTCAAAAAACCGCATCGCGCTTTATTAGTTCCTTCCGAATTGATTTTGCGTGATATGATTGGTCCGTATGTATATGTTGTGAATGCAAATGATATGTTGGAACAAAGACGTATTGTCGAAGGTTTGGAATTGACAAACGGAATGACTGTTGTTGAAAAAGGGTTGAATGCCGGTGAGATGATTTTGACAAGTCATTTACAAATGGCGACTCGTTTTATGGGCCAACAGCTTGCACCGACAGTTAAAGAATTTGAAGTGTCAAAGGAAGAATTATGATTTCTGAAGTTTTTATTAAGCGTCCGCGCTTTGCAATTGTGGTATCTTTGGTTATTACAATTGCCGGTCTTTTATCTTATGTTATGTTGCCGGTGGAACAATTCCCAAACATTACACCGCCGCAAGTGTCCGTCAAAGCAACTTACCCCGGTGCAAACGCAGACGTGATTGAAAGTTCCGTTGCGCAACAAATCGAATCCGGTGTGAATGGTGTGGAAGATATGTTATATATGTCTTCAACTTCTTCGGATAACGGTTCGTATCAATTGACGGTTACGTTTAAAGTCGGTACAGACGCAAATACGGCAACAATGAATGTGCAAAATCGTATTAAACAAGTTGAATCAAAATTGCCTGAAGACGTTATTAAACAAGGTGTGTCAGTTCGCCAAAATAATGCTTCTATGTTGCAAATTTTCGAATTTGTTGCTGACAGCGATCAATATGATATGAAGTTTTTGACAAACTATGTTTTAATTAACGTTAAAGACGAATTATCCCGAGTTACGGGTGTTGGCGATATTCAAATGTTTTCTTCCGCAGATTACAGTATGCGTATTTGGGTCAGCGATGATAAATTAAAAAGTTTGAAATTATCCACTTCTGATATTGTCAGCGCTGTTCAAAGCCAAAATATTCAAGCTTCTGTGGGACGTATCGGATCTCAACCGGCACCGAAAAATCAAAAATTTCAAATTACTTTAACAGCCAAAGGACGTTTGAGTACGGTTGAAGAATTTAATAACATTATTATTCGTGCAAATAAAGACGGTTCTTACTTGCGTTTGAAAGATGTTGCTGAAGTTGAATTAGGTGCAAAATCGGAAGAAATGTCCAGCCGATACAATGGAAAAGTGGCTGTCGTTTTGGCAATTAACCAAGCCGCCGGTTCAAATGCGATTGAAGTTGCCGAAGGTATCAGCAAAAAATTGGAAGAATTAAAGCCAAAAATGCCGGAAGGCGTATCAGTTTATATGATGTTTGATAACGCTGCTTTCGTGCGCAGGTCTATGGGC
>JBJFAP010000113.1:0-2239 GCA_051887975.1 Alphaproteobacteria bacterium
CAGTTCTTGTTTTTCTTCACGTTTCACTTTTTTACTCCGTTTCTTTTTTTAAAAAATGTTTTCACATCTTTTAAGGTTTCTACACTTGAGCTTTAATGATACGCCTTAAAGCCCGCCCTTTTACCTGCCCAGAAACCCAATCTGATTATCCCGTTTGGAACAACTGATTTCGATTCTGTCTATGTCGGCGCGGTGCTCCGCTTTAATGTTTTCCTGTGAAAACAACCAACAGTCTTGGACAGGAAATTTCTTTTAACTTAAGCTTGGACGCTTGCTAATGCCACTTTTACGCCCGCACCTTGCGTGGAAGAAATAGATGCTCTTTTCATATAAACACCTTTTACCCCAGCAGGTTTTGCTTTGTTAATTGCTTCGACAAATGCTTTGATATTTTCAACCAGCTTGGCATCATCAAAAGACGCTTTACCAACAACTGCATGAACAATACCTGTTGCATCTGCACGGAATTGAACTTGACCAGCTTTTACAGCCTTAATAGCACCTGCAATGTCCATTGTTACCGTTCCCAATTTTGGATTCGGCATCAAGCCACGAGGACCCAAAACTTTACCTAAACGACCAACAACACCCATCATATCCGGAGTCGCAACAACACGGTCAAAATCATTTTTTCCGTTCAAAACTTCTGTCATTAAATCTTCATCACCAACAGCTTCTGCGCCAGCTTTTTTGGCTTCTTCAGCTTTTGGACCTTTTGCAAAAGCGATAACACGGAAAGTTTTACCCGTTCCGTTCGGCAAAGAAACAGCCCCACGAACAACCTGATCAGATTGTTTTGTATCAACGTTCAAAGTCAATGCAATATCAATGCTTTCATCAAATTTTGCTTTTGCGTTTTCTTTAACAATTTTAACAGCTTCAGCGATTTCATAGATTTTCGATGCATCGAAGGATTCGCTGATTGCTTTCATTCTTTTTGATAATTTTGCCATTTTCTTATCCTTCCACAACATCAATACCCATAGAACGTGCTTGTCCTGCAACCATTTCGGCAGCAGCTTCAACTGTCGGGCAATTCATATCCGGCAATTTCTTTTGAGCAATTTCCATAATTTGAGCTTTTGTTAATTTTGCAACTTTTGTTTTTCCCGGTTCTTTTGATCCGCTTTGCACTTTGGCAGCTTGTTTCAAGAAATAACTGACCGGAGGCAATTTTGTGATAAACGTAAATGTTTTATCCGCATAAGCTGTAATAACAACAGGAATCGGCATTCCGGGTTCCATAGATTGTGTTGCTGCATTAAACGCTTTACAAAATTCCATAATGTTTAAACCACGTTGACCCAAAGCAGGACCAACCGGTGGGGAAGGATTCGCTTTACCAGCTGCAATTTGCAACTTGATAAATCCAACTACTTTTTTTGCCATTTATAACCTCTTTTCTTATAAATTATAGATTCCTTTTTTAGAAGTTTCGTGGTTCGAGATGGCGTCCCTGCCACGACAAAACAAAAGAACCGGAATCTGTTAAGTCCTTCTGTTAAACCTTTTCAACCTGTGCAAAATCCAAATCGACCGAAGTCGGACGACCGAAAATTGTAACGGAAACCTTCATACGCGTTTTTTCTGTATCCACTTCATCAATCACACCGGTAAATGAAGCAAACGGACCATCAATAACACGAACCTGTTCGCCCGTTTCATAAACGACGCGAGAACGCGGCCTTTCAAAACCCTCTTGCATTTGTTGCATAACATGCTCGGCTTCTTTTTGTGTCATAGCAACCGGTTTTTTACCGCCCAAGAAACCTGTTGTTTTCGGTGTTTGTTTAATCATATGCCATGTATCATCATTCATTTCCATTTGAATCAATACATATCCAGGGAAAAACTTGCGTTCTGATTCGACTTTTTTTCCTTTTTGCACATCAACGACAGTTTCTGTCGGCACTAACACTTCGCCAACCCAATTTCCCCAGCCTTTCTTTTCAGCTTGTTCCTTAATCGACTCGGCAACTTTCTTTTCAAAGCCGGAATAAACATGCAAAACATACCAACGCATAGCCATTTGATTAAACTCCTAAAATTGTGCGAACCAAATACATTGAAACACTATCAACGAACCAAAAGAAAAGAGCAAAAATCACAAACATAAAAATAACCGCAAAAGTCATTTGCGTTGTTTGTTTCGCCGACGGCCATGTAATTTTGGCAGTTTCTTGCTTTACTTGCCTTAATAATTCAGCGGGACTCACCTTCATTTTTGCCTCTTTTCTTT
>JBJFAP010000114.1:0-2229 GCA_051887975.1 Alphaproteobacteria bacterium
AAGCGCACAAGCGCAAACACTTTTCACATTTCATAAAAAAATCCTTGTTCTTTTCAAATCATATGCTAAAATAGAAAAAAATCAAGGAGAAAAAATGCCTCAAATTTTAATTGTTGAAGATAACGAAATGAATATGCGCCTGTTTTCGGATTTGTTAAAATCCAAAGGATATGACGTGTTGCAATGTCTGGATGGCAAAAAGGCCCTTGATATGGTCATTGAACACCATCCTGATTTGGTATTGATGGACATTCAAATGCCGGAAATATCCGGATTAGAGGTTACAGCTCTTATTCGCAAAACACCGCAAGTTTCTAATACAAAAATTGTGGCTGTAACCGCTTTTGCTATGAAGGGCGATGAACAAAAAATTTTGGAAGGCGGTTGCAACGGCTATATTGCCAAACCAATTGCCGTAGCGGATTTTTTATCCACTGTGGACGATTTTTTACAAAGATAATTTTAAAAGGAAAATATGACTTATCGCATTATCGGAAATATGACCGGCAATTCTATGGATGCCATAGATTTGGTGTTGACAGAATTTGACGGCGACAAAATGAAAGATATTTGTTCGTTTTCAAAACCGTACACAAAAGAAATGCAATCCGAAATGGAAAATTTACGTGCTAAAGTCTGCAATAAAACAAAAGCTGAAATTATGGCCTTACCCGAATTTAAACCTCTGCATGACAAATATGTCGAACAAGTTGCCTGTTGTATTAACCAAATGTGCGACAAGTATCATCTGGATAAAGCATCAATTGATGCAATCGGCTTTCATGGAAAAACATTGGATCATAACCCGCCTTCCCGTTCGAAAGTGGAAAAAACAGAGCCTTATACCTTGCAAATCGGCTCCGGTAAAATGTTGGCGGATTTAACCGGTATTAAAGTGATTTATGATTTTCGTTCTGCGCCTTTAATGGCCGGCTTTGACGGTGCGCCTCTTGTTCCTCCGCATAATGCCCATATTGCTTTTTCACAAGGCGATGGATGCTATTACAATGGGGGAAATACTTCCAACTTTGCTTGGATTAAAGATGGTGTTGCTCAAATCGGTGCAGATGCCGGTCCGTTCAATGAATACATTGACAACTTTATTCGCGACAATACACCGGACAGTTATGATGTTGACGGCAAATATGGGAAAAAAGGCTCTTTAAATAAAGACTTACTTTCCAAGTTATTCAACATTGGTCGCGATTATTATGAAAGAAGATTACCAAAATCCGGTGATCCGCAGTATTATCACAAAGACATTGTTTTTAAAACAATCAAAGAAAATAATATAGCCATCAACGATGCAATTCATACTCTGGAATATTTTGCCGCATATATTGCAGTTCAAGCATTAACTTTGACAGATGAAAAAATTAAATTGACGCCTTCAATCTTTCTGTTTGGCGGAGGATGGAAAAATCCCGTTGTACGTGAAAGTTTTGATTTACTTTTACAAAGGAAAGGCTATGTTTTACCGGAGCATGAAAAAAGTTTCAATGCATTTTTGAAGCGTTTTGATTATACACCAAAGATTAAATATTCCCACTTTGGCGAAATGATGGAAGCAAGGTTATTTGGCGATTTAGCGCGCTATAAGTTAGACAATAAAGCTTGGGAAATTCCTGAAATTATCGAAGCAGGAAAAAGCATTATTTGCGGTGTTGTGGCTTTGCCGAATAAACAACGTGCCTTGTATGATGATATGATAAACCTTGCCGCAAAAGGTTGGCAAGCACAAACAAGAACGAAGTAAGAACTGCTTAAACATTTTTTGATTTAAACAGTTGATGAAAAGACAATATACTAACAGTATTTTTTTACCTTACGGGAGCCCAACAAGTATCACGAATATCATCAGAACCCGTTATCAGCATAACAAGCCTGTCAACACCCAACGCATTTCCGGACGCTTCGCCCATAGCAAATTCAAGAGCCTGCATAAAATCTTCATCAATCGGATAAGTGTACCCATATATTCTTTGCTTTGCTGCGCTGTCTGTTTCAAAGCGTTTCCTTTGTTCTGTCGGATCTGTTAATTCCGAAAAAGCATTGCATAATTCCACACCGCAAATGTATGCTTCAAAGCGTTCACAAACGCCCTCATCCGTTGGTTTTCGCCTTGCCAACGCCCCCAAACAAGTCGGATAGTCATATAAAATTGTCGGCCTTTCATGTCCCAAAAAAGGCTCTATTTTATCCATCATGATACGAAAGAAAATATCTTCC
>JBJFAP010000115.1:0-2223 GCA_051887975.1 Alphaproteobacteria bacterium
ATTTTGTTCTTTAAAACCTTCCGTTAAGTGTTTTTCAGAGGTGTCCGAAAAACTTGCAAGTATAACTTTTGTTTTTTGTGTTCGAATAAAATCGGCTGCTTTTTCAAAAATATTGCCTTGCGTTCTGTCTGCCGCAAAAGAAGGAATCATACGCGATTTTTCATCAATTCCGTCCGGATAAACAAAGGATGTAAAACGATAGTTTTTAAAGCTTTGTATGTTTTTATTAAATTCATCTGTGGATAAAAAGAAATCTTCACATTTAACGGGATAATACCGTCCCTCAATATTGGTAGCAGATAAAGCTTTTATTCTGGCATCATAGTATTCTTTAATTTGTTTTTCACGTTCCAAAACAGATTGTTTGATATCTTCATCTGAATAAATGGATATTCCTTGAGGTAAATAATCAAACAAAGTTGCCATACTTTCAAAAAATAAGCAAAGCCAATGTTCTATACCATTGATTTTTCGTCCGTTAGAAACTGCCTCGTAAAGCAGATCGCCGGTCGTATTTCCTTCGCAAAGTAATCTGTATTTTGTTCGAAAGTTCGAAATAGTTTTTTCATTTAATACAAATTCGGACATTGGCTTTAAGGAAAAACTTTGACTTATTCCTGTCGTTTTTTGATCTATCGGATTAAAAGAGCGAATTGCATCCAACACATCACCGAATAAATCCAAACGATAAGGTTCTGTCGTACCTGTCGGAAAAATGTCTATGATTCCGCCGCGTAGGGCGTATTCGCCAGCTTGCATAACTTGGTCCGTATGCGTATAACCGTTTTGAAATAAGAAATTTTGTAATTCCGTTAAATTCACAATATCGCCTGTTTTAAAAGATAATATTTGTCCTTTGAAAAAATTAACAGGCGGTATTTTTTGCATAATTGCAGCGGTACACGTCAATATTATAAAGGGCGTTTGATTGTTGTGAAGGTTCGCAAGTTGCGATAAAGTGTCTAATCTTTCGGATTCAATTAACGGATTCGGGGATATTCGGTCATATGGAATAGTATCCCAAGCTGGAAACACAAGTAATTTTACATCCGGCGCAATTAAAGGTAATAACGCTGCTAGCGTGTTTAAATGGGATTCGTTTTGTGCAATAAAAACGATATGCTTTTGCTGTCTTGCCCGATTTGCAAGGACAAACGCATCATATCCGTTTACAACGCCACCAATTAAAGTTTCTTGTTCTGTCATAGCTCTATTATAAGCAAATTTAAAAAAATATAAAGTAATTTTTACTTTTTTTGTTGACAGATTGATTTTTTGGGTGTATATATCCTGTCTTGAAGTTTCATATTTGAAAAGGATTAACAATGTTTGCAGTAATTAAAACGGGCGCAAAGCAATATAAAGTCGCAAAAGATGACGTTATTGTGATTGAACGCTTAAAAGGCGAAGCGGGAGATAAGGTTTCTTTCGCCGAGGTGTTGATGGTTGGTGATAAAGTGGGTGCTCCTTTTGTTGAAGGTGCGTCTGTGTCAGGTGAGATTGTCAGACAATCTCGCGGTGAAAAGGTTATTGTTTTCAAAAAACGCCGCCGTCAAGGTTATAAACGTAAAAACGGTCATAAACAAGAATTGTCTGTTGTCAAAATTACAGATATTAAAGCATAAGGAGTAAGAACTATGGCACATAAAAAAGCTGGCGGTAGTACAAGAAACGGACGCGACTCTGAAGGACGTCGTTTGGGTTTGAAAAAAGCAGGCGGACAAGCTGTCATCCCCGGTAATATTATTGTTCGTCAACGTGGTACTCAATATTATCCTGGCGACAATGTCGGTATGGGTGTTGATCACACTTTATTTGCAAAAGCAGAAGGTGGTGTTGAATTTAAACACACAAAGGATAACAGAACTTACGTTTGCGTTGTAGCAAAAGCTTAACAAAAACTATCGTTAAAAAAGATAACGTCCCTCGGTAAACGGGGGATTTATTTTTTTTGTAAGGCAAAGAAGTATGTACTTTTTGAAATGCTGTTTGGTTTCTGATTTTGATAAAAGAATTCTAAAGCCTATTTTAAAAGTACATTTTTCTTGACAGAAATCAAAAATGTAATAAAATAAACAGCTGTGTTAAAAAGAAAGGATGCTACATGAAAGCCAGTAAGTTAATAGGTAGACGTTATAAAGAAAAACCAACCGAGGCTCAAATTATCAGCCATATTTATTTGTTGCGCGGAGCATATATTCGTCCAGTGGCAAATGGTATTTA
>JBJFAP010000116.1:0-2218 GCA_051887975.1 Alphaproteobacteria bacterium
TTGAATCCAAATAAAAACTTTACATACTTTTTGCTGGACTATTTAATGAAAAAAGTCTATCATCTTTTGTGTTAAAAGTACAACAAAAAAATGATGAATATTCGTACATTTATTACACAGCAAGAAGGGCGATTGAATTTGTTTTTACCCTTTTGTTTTGCTTGCGGTATTGTTTTTTATTTTATGCTGCCTTTTGAACCTGCTTTATGGGTAGGGTTGAGTGCGTTTATTTTGTTTTTTCTATCTTTTTTATTGATAAAAAGTAATATTCGGTTGTTATTATTGGCTGGGGTTTTCTTTTTCGGCGGCTTTTTGCGTGTTAATATTGAAACGATTCGTGTAAAAGAACCTTTCCTGCATAAAAAGTATAGTTATGTTTCTGTTGTCGGTAAAATCGAAGAATTAAAAAAGTATCCGAATGCACAAAAGGTTGTTTTAACGAATTTAAAGCTTGATAAAATTCCAAAATCGGATTATCCGATAAAAATTACAGTTCGAATCAATGGTACTAAAACAGCTTTGAATATCGGAGATGTCATTTCTTTAAAAGCAACGTTAATGCCTCCGACATTGCCGTATTTACCTGATGGATACCCATATTCCAGAATGGCATTTTATAATCAAATTGGCGCAACGGGTTATGCCACAAGTAAAATAAATATTGTTAGTCGAGCTCAACAAAACGAATCTTTTTTAAAATCCATTCGATTGTTTATACGAAAGACGATTGAAAGGACTTTACCCAAAGAACAAGCCTCTGTTGCAACTGCTCTGACAACAGGAGATCAGGCTCTTATTACAAACGCACAACGCGAATTATATACAACTGCCGGCATTGTGCATATTTTATCTGTTTCAGGTTTTCATATGACAATGATTGCGGGATTTATCTTTTTTATTTTGCGTTGGCTTTTTATGTTTTTTCCACGTTTTTCATCAATGCATAATACCAAGAAAATTTGCGCTGTTTTTGCGTTAATTGCTACATTTTTTTATTTGCTGATTTCGGGAATGGCAATTCCTGCTGTTCGTTCATTTGGAATGGTAGTGCTTATTCTTACTGGCGTGTTGTTTGACAGAAAAGCGGTTTCTTTGCATAGTGTTTTTTGGATAGGCTTTTTAATTTTGTTATTTTCACCACAAGCAATTATGACAGCAAGTTTTGCGCTTTCTTTTAGCGCTGTGATTGCGTTAGTGGCTTCTTATGAAATGTTTTATTCAAAGTTGTTGACGTATTTTAATACGAAATCATTTTTTATTAAATATGTTTTGTTTCCGGTAGTGTTAATTATTTTGATGAATTTTATTGCGCATATAGCCACAGCTCCGGTTGTTATCTATCATTTCCACAGATATGCAAATTATACAATTATAGGTAATTTTTTAACCGCCCCTGTATTCAGCCTTTTGATAATGCCGCTTTTATTTTGTGCGATGGTGTTAATGCCGTTTGGGTTGTCATATCCGCTGTTGTGGACGGCAGGGTGTTTGCTTTATTGTATGGATATGATTTGTAAATGGTTGGCGAATTTGCCATTGGCAAATCTTTACTTGCCGCCTTTAAGCGATTTCGGGTATGCGATATTTATGTTTGCAAGTGTGATTTTCTTTCTCTTGAAAGGGCGGATTCGTTTTGTTCTTTTGCCTTTTATGGCTTTTGGTGCATTAACTTTCTTATTTTATCAAAAGCCTGATGTCTTAATCAATCAAGGCGGACATCTGTGGGCTGTGAATAATAAAAACGATACAATTTATTCAAGTTTGACAAAATATAAACGAACAAGGTATGCTTGGCAAGAAATATTCGGAAAGGCGCAAAGAAAAGATGATAGCGTTATTCAAAATGTCAAAGGTCTTGTTATTCGTTTTGATGGTGTTCAGGATGAAAAAGCTGATATTATTTTTAACACGAAGCAAAATGACCTATGTAAAGCAAAAGCATGTATTTCGCGCAAGAAATTATGGAAAGAAGGTACGCATGCTGTTTATATAAAAGACGGCAAATTTAAAATTAAAAGTGTAGCGGATGAAATGAAAGACCGTCCTTGGTGTCAATGATTTTTTTGTTGCCACATCATAAAATATGAATGTAAATATAAGCAGTTTTGATATGGAAAGGATGAATAATATGAGTGAAAAAAACATAACTGTGTTCAAGAGCTAAATGGACATAAAAAATCAGAAGCTAAATTGATTCAAATTGTTTTTCAAAACATCC
>JBJFAP010000117.1:0-2201 GCA_051887975.1 Alphaproteobacteria bacterium
TCTTTTCCTCTTTTTGCTTGTCTGTATACTCTTCAGAGTAGAAGATATTATTTGCTTTTATAGCATCATCAACGCTAAACAGATTATAACTATCAATTTTTTCATCTATCTCATAAACAAGCTCCGGTGTTACCGTATTACACAGGATCGTTGAGGTATAATAAGGTTTGAAGGCTTTTTCTATATCCTTTATACTGTTTGCAAAATCCAAAACAAAAACTTTTTTATTATACGGTGGGCAAATTCGGTTCAAGCGTGATAAGGTTTGCACAGCGGCAATGCCTCTGAGTTTCTTTAACACATACATAGCACACAATTTAGGTTGATCAAAGCCTGTCTGATATTTATTGGCGACAAGCAAAACCTGATAATTTTCCTTATCAAACTTATCCGGAGTATAGTCCTCGCTAAAACCATTTATGGAAGATTCCGTATAGTATTTTTCTGTATCATCGGATATGCCCAGCTGTTTCTCGGTAATTTTACCGGAGAAAGCAACCAAAGGATGCACGTCATGGTATTCATGTTCTTCCACATACTTTTGGAAAGCATCATAATATTTGACTGCTTCGGCCCTGGAACTTGTAACAACCATTGCTTTTCCCCAAGGCTGTTCCTTTAAGACGACCTCTCTGAAATGTTCAATAATGATTTCTGTTCTTTGGGCAATATTTGTTTCATGAAGCATTGCAAAGCGAGCAATTTTCTTTTTTGCCTTGTTTGACTTAAAGTGCGGATCAGATTCAATTTCTTTGTTTATTTTATAAAATGTTTCATAAGGCGTGAAACTTTGTAATACGTTCAGAATAAAGCCTTCCTCGATGGCCTGTTTCATGGAATACAGGTGAAATGCCTCATATTCACCATTGGTGTTTACTCTACCGAAAACAGCAAGAGTTGTTGGTTTAGGCGTGGCTGTAAAGGCAAACATTGACACGTTTGGTTGCTTTCCGTGTTTGCAAATCTCATCTGTGATTACGTCTTCGGCATCAAGATCGGTCGGTTCTTTCACATCAGAGCCTAACGCTTTTGTAACTGCGGCCATATCTCTGCCGGAAGTTGACGAATGCGCTTCATCAATAATAACTGCAAACTTCTTGTTTTTCAGGCCCTTTACAATATCGGCAATGTATAAAAACTTTTGAATCGTTGTTGCAACAATCTTGGTATTACCCTCTAATGCATCCTTCAGATCATTGGAAGAACATTTTTCATCCATTACCTTAATTAAGCCGACTTTGTGTTCAATGGCGGACACAGCTTTTTGCAATTGTCTGTCAACAACAACTCTGTCGGTTACAATAACGATGTTATCGTAAATAATGTTATTATCGCTGTCATGGAACGAGGCTAATCTATGTGCCAACCACGCAATTGTATAAGTTTTGCCGGAGCCTGCACTGTGTTGAATTAAATAATTCTGTGAAGTTTTATTTTCATGCACATCAGACAACGTCTTCCGGATACAATCTAATTGATGGTATCTTGGGAATATAATGGTCTCTTTTATCTTTTTCTTGTTGCCTTCTTTTTTCTCAAGGCGTTCAACAAAGACAAACTTTGAAAGAATTTCAATTAAATGGTCTTTCTTTAAAACATCTTCCCACACATAGGAAACACCAAAACCATTTTCATTTAAGGGGTTGCCTTTACCGGCATCAATACCGACACCGTTTCCGGTATTGAATGGCAAGAAGAAGGTGGACATACCGCATAATTTTGTGGCCATGTAACATTCTTCCAAATCCATCGCAAAATTGACAATACATCCGGCCTTAAATAAGAACAAACGGGATTTAGGATCTCTGTCAGTCCTGTACTGGCTGATTGCGTTTTCATAATTTTGGCCGGAAGCATTACATTTTAATTCAAAAGACATAATGGCAAAACCGTTCAAAAAGATGACTAAATCAATCCGTTCTCCATCCTTGGCATAAACTTCTTCAGCAATGGAAAAGATATTCTTCTTATAGTTTTCGTTTTCCTTTTTATTGAATGATGTTGCCGGTTGAGTGTACATTAAGGTTAGTTTTACATTTGACAGTTCAACACCGCGCTTTAATGTTTCAAGCAAAGAGCTTGTAGTGCTTGTAATTTGATTATTAATAACGTTGATTATGGTTTCTTCAAATTTATCTTTATAAATTTTCTTTAATTTCGCAACGTTATCCGGCTGAGTTTCGTTCAAAAATTTGAAGAAT
>JBJFAP010000118.1:0-2155 GCA_051887975.1 Alphaproteobacteria bacterium
GTCTTTGGAAGATTTGTTGGAAGTCATCGTGGGGGAAATTGATGACGAACATGACGAACCCGAAGAAGAAATGATTGAAAGGATAAACGCAACAACTTTTGAAGTAAACGCAAAGATAAAGCTTACTGATTTGGAAGAACAAACGGGTATTCATTTGAATAACACGATGGTGGATGATATTGATACATTGGGTGGATTTATTGTGCATTTGGCGGGCCGTGTTCCTTCAAAATTTGAAGTGATTCACGATCAAACAACGGGCGTTCGCTTTATTATTTTAAGTTCCAATCCATCGCATATTGAAAAAGTTAAAATGACAAATTTGCCGATAAAAAAGGAGGAAGAATGAAAAAGTTTTTATTCGCTTTATTGCTTTTATCTTGTCATGCTTTTGCGACCAATTATCACAGTGTCGATTCGCGTGCCCAAAAAGTACCGGCTTCCTACAACGAAAGTTTGCCGAAATTGGTTAAATATCTTGTCGAACCTTACGAAAAAAGCGAAGAAAAGAAAGCGCGCGTATTGATGAGTTGGATTGTTTATCACATTGATTATGACGAATACAAAGCCGATTCGATGACAAAAACAAAATATGCGACTCGACTTCAAAAAAACAGAGTTTCTACCGGTGATATTTTCGAAACGCGAGTCGGTGTATGTGAAGATATAGCCAATTTATATCAACGAATGGCCGGTCTTGCGGGATTGGATTGTGTCGTTATTAAAGGTTATGCCGGCTATGATGTCAGCGCCCAAAATAAAAATCAGCGCACGCATGCATGGAATGCGGTTAAAATAGACGGTAAGTGGGAATTCGTTGATCCGACTTGGGCTATGCGCGGTGATGTGTCCGCTTTCGGGGATGTCAACTCGCGTGCTGCACATAACAGACAAATTAAAAAACGCATGCAAAATGATATAAAAACAAAGAAAACGCGCGACAATCGCAATATCGATGATCGTTGGTTTATGACCAAGCCGAAAGAAATGATAAAAACACATTACCCGTATGATGATCAATGGCAGTTGCTGCCGGTTGCCAAATCTTTCGGTTCTTTTTTGAAATAAAAGAAGGCTCTTTGACCACACAAATCAAAGAGCCTTTAAAAGGGAATTTAATAGGGGGAGAAAACAATCCCTTTTAAATCATGGACTTCAAAATAAGGGAGATACATCCATGCTGCTTTATTCAAGCATGGTATGTACTATAACATAAAAATATTTTTCTGTCAAGTATTTTTTTATTTTTTTTTAATCATCACAATTTAAGCAATATCCACCATCTTTTGAAAGAATGAATTTTGCATCATTATCGCCGATTTTTTGACGCAATTTATAAATGTGCGTTTCCAATGTGTGCGTTTGTGTTTGTTGCATATAGCCGAAAACGGTTTGTAATATTTGCTCTTTTGATAAAGTTTTACCTTTGTTTTCATAGAGCAATTCAATCAATTCAGCTTCTTTTTGCGTCAGTAAAATCCCGTTTATCGATCTGCTTTGTCCGTTAAAAGTAAAGCCATTGATTGTAAAATTCATTAACAATCCTTTTTGTTGACGCTGTATTAAAATGTTGACTTTTTGAAGTAATTTTTGTGCGCTAATCGGTTTTTGAATGAAAGAATCATTTTCTGTGAAATTTTTGGATATAAATAATAAAGCGGGAGAATCGTCATCTTGCGATAATTTTTCGAACAAGTCATTATCTTCATCTATAATCAGCAGTTCTTTCGGAGATAAAAATTTTTTTAAATCTTCTTTTTGGGTTATCAAAACGGGATTAAATTCCGTTAAAATTTCCAAATAAGCAGGACTTATCAATGTGTTTTGACAGAAAATGAGCATATTAAATTCCTTTTTGTTCTTGCTTTTTGTTTATTTAGTTTGTATGATATCTTCGAAAAAATCAAGCTTAAAATAAAGGACATCCTATGATTTTAAAATTTTATCATTATTTGACATATTTGGCTTATCCGTTCGTTTGTGTGTTGTTGCGTAAACGACTTGCGCATGGAAAGGAAGATTTTCGGCGCGTTTCAGAAAGAAAAGGATTTTATAAAACGCCTCGTCCCGATGGCAAATTGATTTGGTTACATGGCGCCAGTGTCGGGGAATGTTTGTCTATGATGCCTTTGGTCAATTATTTGGTATCATTACC
>JBJFAP010000119.1:0-2146 GCA_051887975.1 Alphaproteobacteria bacterium
CTAACAAATTAATTCGACGAAAATCCATTTTTTCAAATGCTTCGCGCGTTTTTTTACCCCAGATGCCGTCCTCATTAAGAACTGTTTTATCGTAAAGCTTATTGATAGCCTTTTGTAAATCCAAAACCTCTTGATTGAATTGATTTTTAACTTTATCGAATCTTTCCAATAATGTCATTTTAACCCGTTCGGCATGGCTTTCAGACAAATCTTCTTGAGGATTACAAATATAATATTTTGCGATTACATCTTGTATAATATAACTTTCAGCTTCAACTTGAGCCAACTGTTCTGGTGTCAGTGTTTTTAATAACATTTCTTCAGTATGCCGACCCATTTGGCCATCTACTTTTAATTTATTTCCAAGTATTTTATTGACAGTACGTTGAAAACTTTCCACTTCTGGATTGTAATTTGTCTTGTTTTTGAACCAACTCGAAAAAAGAATGCTTCTTACTTTATTTGCTTCTGCTTCACGAATTTCTTGCTCTGTTGTCGGAAAATGGGCAGATGTCGGCTTTTTGTATTCTTCTTCAATTTCTTTTCTTGTTTGTTCATAGGAGTTTTGAGTTTCAATTTCTAATCCTTCTATGGCATATTTTCGATGTTTTTCTTCCTGTAGTCTGATTGTTACAGAATCAAGCAATAAAGTCGGATGTTCGTTAATTTCAACCAATTGTTCTTTTGTAAGGCTGAATACAGCACTTGAAGTTTGTGGTCCGAATTGGCCGTCAACAGCGATAAAATGATCTTTTTGACCATTTTCTTCTAACATTTCATTGATAGTCCCTTGTAGTTCCATAATCTGTTTTTTGTCGCGGAAAAGGACAGCCGGACTTCTGAAAATGTGTTCAATTAAGGATTCTTTATCCCAATTGTTATAATCTTTAAGACGTTCTTTTTCTTCTTCTATGTATTGAACAAATTTATCTTTAGCTTTTTTAGCAGATGGAACGGCAACAAATAATCCGATCAAGATAAGCGAAAACAATACCCTTTTATCCCTGAAAAAAGAAGTTGTTTTTACTGTTTTTTTCTTTTCATTTTCTGTCATTTTTATTCTCCTTTTTTGAATGTATTTATGAACAGAATATCACAACTTGCACATTATGTCAAGTTTTTTTATAGATTCGAAAACGTAACGACTTCATTTAACGAAACGTTTTTATGTATTTATAAGTCAAAGATTATGCCTTTACTTTTTGCGGCTTTTCTTTTGGGGAATATCTTCTTCGTCAAAATCATCTTCAAAATTGGCTTCCATTCTTAACAATTCCAAAATCTTATGCGCAATTGCACGATTTGGAATCTTATAATAAGAACGAACTAAAGTTAATGTTTCCCTGCGTGCAATCGGGTCGTCATTATACAACTGTGTCATTTGTGCCAAAGTCGGTGAAATAGTATCCGTATCGGCCGTTTTTACATGTCTTGGGCTTAACGAGGTAATTTCATTTGTCATATCTTCATAAAATAAAGATATCGGTGTGCTTAATACCTGACTGATATCCCACAGGCGACTTGCACTGATTCTGTTTCGTCCCGATTCGTACTTTTGAATTTGTTGAAATGTAACCCCTAAAACTTCCGCGAATTTTTCTTGACTCATACCGCGTAAAGCACGATATTTACGAACTTGTGCCCCAACATGTACATCTACTGGATTGGGGGCATCACCTACTCGACCACGAGATATTCTTGTTTTCATTAGTGTCTCCTTATTTCTATTGAACCATACAACCCACCATAACATATCGTTTCGTATCTGTCAACCTATAATTGTAATTTTTTTTAAAAAGGCAAAAACGATACATAAAGTTGCCATAAAAAGCGGAATAATATTTCCCAACCGAGCATAGGGTGTTTGGGGCAAACTGACGGGCAATGGAGCATCCAAAACACCCGATGTGTTAAGCGGTAAAGAATTGGCAATCTTTCCTGTCGGTAAAATAACTGCGCTGATGCCGCCGGTTGCCACTCTGACAACAGGCAAACCTTCTTCAATCGCACGCGTTTGAGCAGCTCCCAGATGTTGATAAGGACCTGCGGATATGCCGTACCAACTGTCATTTGTCGCGTTAAAAAGCCATTTTGGACGATATTTTTGATTGACAACTTCATGCGGAAACATAATTTCATAGCAATC
>JBJFAP010000120.1:0-10798 GCA_051887975.1 Alphaproteobacteria bacterium
TATCTGCATTGTATTCGTGGTAGGCGACAAGCTGTGCCTGTGTTTTTATGCCAACTAATGAAAGCAGTTTTTGTGTGTTTCGAGTGTCTTCGCAAGCAATAATATCAACGCTTGATAAAACAGAACGGCTTCTGTCCGTCATATCTGCCAAATTTCCAATCGGTGTTGGTACTAAAAAAAGAGTTGATGACATTTTTTATCCTTTTTGGTGTTGAACTTTTTTGTTTTTTGAAGTATAAAGTATAAAAATTAAAAAAGGATAAAGAATGAAAAAGGCTTTACTATTTATATTATTATTTTTGTTGTGTGCTTGCTCGGGACAAAAAGGGGTTGTCGTTCCTTCTCAAACAGAAACAATTGTTCCTTTTTATCACACGCAACCGTTGGATATCGAAATTATTCCGAAGTTAAAGCCTGTACGCGTAGGTATGCTGTTGCCGTTATCTGGAAAGTATCGTCAGTTGGGCGAAGATTTAGTAAATGCCGCTGTTTTGGCACAGTTTGAAGTGGCCAAGAATTTTACAATTTCTCCGTATGATACGCAAGGAACTGCGGAAGGTGCACAGGCCGCATTTATGAAAGCAAAGCAAGATTCTGTGGATGTTATACTGGGTCCTGTTTTTGCGGCCGAAGTTGCCAAAGTTGCACCGCTGGCACGCAGAAGTGATATTCCTGTTTTTTCATTTTCTTCAGACAAAGATAATTTGGGGGATGGTGTTTACAGTTTGGCTTTAACACTTGAAAATCAAACAGAACGCATTATTCGTTTTGCTTGTGAAAAAGGGGCGCAAAAGTTAAGTATTTTAGCACCCGACAATAAAGCGGGCGATATTGCAATTGATGCGGCTAAAAAGACGGCTGAAGCTTGCGGAATGGACATTGTTCATTTGTCTGTTTATAATCCGACTTTTGTCAATTTTGACCCCTATGTGGTTTCTGTATTGCCCGAATCTTTTGCAGAAGAACGTAAAAACAAACAAGAAATGAAGAAAAAGTTACGTTCCGGTGCGCTTAAACAGAAAGATATCAAAGAAGATGTCGCCGAAGAAAACACTTTAACAATTGCAGAACAGTTGGATTTTGATGCGCTTTTTATCGCTGATGACGGAAACAGATTAAAATCCATTTCTGCTTTGTTCGGAATGTATGATGTGTCGCCTGATGATGTTTTGTTTTTGGGACTTTCAACTTGGAATGACCGGTCTTTGTCAAAAGAAGGTTCTTTAAAACACGCTTATTATCCGGTGTTGCCCGTTGGCGGACATACTTCTTTTATTAAAAAGTATAAAGAAACGTATGCAAAAGAACCTTCAAGCAAGTTGGCGTCTTTAAGTTATGACGGTGTGTCTTTGCTTTGGGTTTTAACGTCAAAGCCTGATTGGAAATATAGTGATTTGTTGCACAGAGCTGAATTTGTCGGTACAGACGGGTCTTTTCGCTTTAATGAAAACGGAACGGTGGAACGTTTGATGGGTGTTTATCAGATAAAGGGAACGGACAGATTTTCACGTATCGAAAGGGCAAGTCGGAACTTTGCCGAAGAAGATGCTCAAAAAGCAAAAATGTATGAAATTCGTATGTATAACAGTGAAGAAGAATAATTTTTTGCTCGCAAACGTCAGACAAAAAATATATGTCTTGTCTTGACAAATGATATATTTTGCATACAATTTGCCTCGAAGGAGTCATTATGAAAAAATTATTTTTATGTCCGATTTTTGCGCCATTTGTTGGTATCGTTGCTTTTACAGCATTCGGTTTTTGTGCGTGGTATTCTTATTTCAACGCAGATGCTTCTTTTATGCATGACGGATGTGCCGGCGATATTTGGACTTATATGATGTATGTGTTGGCGTTTATCAGTATGATTGTTTGCGTAAAGGATTTTAAAGGCAGGTATCAAGATTATATTTTGTTTTTGTTTTTAATGCTTTGCGCTTTGTTCAGAGAAATTGGCATTCAACATATGCTGACAACAACTGATACGACAGCATTTAAAATTCATTTTTTTACAAATCCGAATAATCCGTTATGGGAAAAATGTCGCGCAGCATTTTTACTGATTGTTGTTTTAGGTGTTGCTGTCCTTGTTGTCGGTAAGTATTTTGTGAAGATATGGAAAGGGTTTTGGTCAAAAAATCCTGTCTATTGGACGGTTTGTACTTTGGGTGCTTTCGGTGTTCTTTGTAAAATATCAGACCGATTGCCCAGCCGCTATGCGGCTATTGTCGGCAAACGAATGAGTGAGTTTGAAATTTATTGGTATAGTATCGGTGAAGAAGGTTTGGAAATGTGTTTGCCTTTGCTTGTTGCGATTGCTGTTTGGCAATATCATTTTTCCCAAAAAAAAGCGATATCTTGAAGATTAACAAAAATGCTTGACAAAGTGGGACACTTGGTGTAAAATATACTCGTTTTCTAACATAAAAGAGAGTGTCAAAATGAACAAAGAACCGTATATTGATCCAAGAGTTTTTGGTGTAAAAGAAAAGCAAACACAGGAAGAAATGAAAGATTCTGCTGTGCAAATTCGTAAGATATTATCAAATACGCCTTGCGCTGATAAGAAATACGCTTTGTTTTTAAAACAATACCAAAACGAACGTGCATCATAAGTGCATGTTGGTGGCTTAACGGTTTTTCAAATATCCGTTTAGTTTGTCGTAAATCAATGTTGTTCCATACGTTGATGAAGAGTGCGAGTCAAACTTGAAATTTTGGGGAATAAAGTTTTTATTTTTTTTGTCTTGCTCTATCAGCCATTCAATAAGAGGCATGATGTTTTTTCCATCCGCAAGGCAATAATCAAAAGAAATTTCATTTGGGCAACCGTTCGTTGTTATATAGATAATCGCATCAGCTGTGTTCCGAACCAAATCCCACGTTTTATCGGGCGGATAACGCATATCGTCTATGTAAAGTTTTGTCATTACATACTCCGAAGACGGCGGATTCTTTCTTCAATAGGAGGATGAGTGGAAGTTAATTCGGATATTTTTGACAAGGGCGAAGCAATACATGCAACCGCCATTGTTTTTTGTGAATCAAGTATTTCAACTCTGGAATCAACGGAAATTTTTTCCAAGGCATCTGCTAAAGCTTTCGGGTTGTGTAAAATTTTTGCACCGGTTGCATCTGCGGCATATTCACGCGTTCTGGATAAAGCCAAATGTATAAGCGGGGCAACCACATAATCGAAAATTAAAAGAGCAATACCGATAAACAGCAACAAAATTGCGAATTGTCCGTCTTTTTTGTTGTTGGATTTAGAAGAGCTCATTCTGAACATATTGCGTCCCAAAAAACCAAAAACGCCAATGCCGGTAATAAGCAGCATATTTAATCTGATGTCGCGATTGCCGATATGGCTCATTTCGTGCGCAATAACGCCTTCCAATTCTAATGGTTCAAGCTTTTTTAAAATGCCCGTTGTAAAAGCGATTGCGGCATTTTTGGGATCTTTCCCCGTTGCAAAAGCGTTTAAAGATTCATCTGTGATAATATAAATCTTCGGACAAGGTAATCCCGCCATAATAGCAACGTTTTCAACCATGTTGTAAAGCTTTGGATTTTCTTTTCTGTCCATAGGTATTGCACCGGCAAAGGACATCATCATTTTATCGCCAAAACAGTATGAAATGCTCATCCAAATAAAAGCAACGATAAAAGTAGGAATAGCGAATGAAAAGGTAAATCCCAATGCTGCTTTTGGTATCGAAAGTGCGCCTTCTTGCCAACTTTCGGGTAAATAACTTGTTCCCCATAAAATAAATTCTTCATCACCGACAAAAGCAATGGCACAAAGACAGGCAATCCAAACAAGCGTCAATAAACTGATAGGAAACAACAGCACAAGCATCCAAGTCTTGCGATTATTTTGTGTGATATAATCATAAGCGGTAATAGCTTGTGCCATTGTTTCGTCCCCTTATTTTAGAAGGAAACCTTAGGTGCTTGTTGCACCAATTTCTTTTCCTGTTCATCCAATTCAAAGAACGCTTGCTTTTGAATATTAAAGCGTGCGGCAATCATATTGGATGGGAACGTATCAACTTGCGTATTTAATGACAAAACAGTTGTGTTGTAAAAACTGCGAGCCGCTTGAAGTTTGTTTTCCGTATCCGTCAATTCCTGCTGTAATTCCAAAAAGTTTTGATTAGATTTTAAATCCGGATAGCTTTCTGACAATGCAAAGACGGTCTTTAATGCACCGGAAAGAACATTTTCGTCTTTGGCTCTGTCTTGAACAGCAGCATTTTCGTTATTGATTGCCATATTACGTGCATTAATGACTGCTTCCAAAGTTTCTCTTTCGTGTTTTGCATAACCTTTGACGGTTTCAACCAAGTTTGGAATTAACTCGTAACGGCGTTTTAAATGTGTATCAATATTACTCCACGCTTCTTTAACATGTTGTTGAGTTGTCTTTAATTTGTTATAAACAGAAACGATGTATAATAAAACAATTGCTGTAAAAATAATAGCCCAAATCATTTTTTTCTCCTTGAATTAAATTAAACATACTTACTTATAGATAAAAAAAGGTTAATAAACTCTTTACACTTTTTATAAAATTGCTATAATAACTAAATAATTTGAAAAGGAGATTATAAAATGCACCCTTGGCACAATGTGGAAAGATTACCGGAAAGTCCCGAAATGGTATGGGCAATTATTGAAGTTCCGAAAGGATCAAATATTAAATATGAGTTGGATAAAGCAAGCGGTTTAATTAAGGTTGATCGCATTTTGTACAGTGCTGTTCATTATCCGGCAAACTACGGATTTATCCCCAAGACTTATTGTGATGATGATGATCCGTTGGATATTTTGGTTTTCGGACAAGAGCCGGTTGTTCCTTCATGTATAATGCGCGCGCGTCCTATCGGTGTGATGAAGATGATTGACGGTGGTAAAATAGACGATAAAATTATTGCAATTCATGTGGATGATCCGGAATATGCTAATTACACAAACATTAACGAATTCCCTTCGCACAGATTAAAACAGTTGCAACGTTTTTTCGAAGATTATAAAGTTCTTGAAAATAAGCAAGTTAAAATCCACGAATTTTTGGGACCAGATGCTGCAAAAGAAACGATTGTACGTGCTCAAAAATTGTATGATGAAGTCAAACAAACTTTAACAGGGTATTGTAACGTATGCAACGAATAGATTCTTTATTGGATATTGCAGATTCGGCGGACACTTTTTTTATTGATGTGTTCGGTGTGTTGTGGGATGGTGCGGCTTTTTATCCGAAGGCGGTGACTGTTTGTGAAAAATTGATGGAAAAAGGAAAGCGTATTTATATTTTATCCAATACAACAACTGTCAGCGCGCATTTTAAAGAAAAGCATATAAAAAACGGTTTTATTCAAGGCGTACACTATACTGATGTTATTTCATCCGGAGATGTTTTAAAGTATAAGTTGGAAAATGAAGCATTTATGGATGAAGTGTGCGGTTCAAAAAAAGGCAAATATTTATTGATTGGCAGAACAAATGATCAATTATTGGAATCTGTATTGCCGCGTCAAACATTGGATGTCAACGAAGCAAGCGCAGTTTACTTTGGTTCTTTGCAAGAAAAGAACGACAATCAGTTAATCTTGTACGAAACAACTGAAAAATTTGAACCGTTGGCGCAAAAAGCATTGGACAGGAAATTACCTGCTATTTGCTCGAATCCTGATTATTTTGCTTTTAATAAAGGATTTCGGTATGTAACACAAGGAAACTTGGCAAAATGGTATGAAGATCATGGCGGTAAGGTTTATTGGATTGGTAAGCCGTATAAGAATATTTATGATTTTGCGCTTAAAAAAGCGAATGCACAACCGGCGCACTCGATTATGGTTGGTGATACAATCAGAACGGACATTTTGGGCGGCTTTAATGCCGGTATGAAAACAGTATTGATTGTCGGCTATGGTATTACTCAAGATAAATTAAATGCCGGTCAAACTTTGGAAGAAGTCGAAAAAGAAGAGGGCGCAACGCCTGATTTTATATTGGAAGGATTAAAATAATGTTTGAATTACATCCCGCATTACAAAAAAAAGATTATGTGTGTGATTTAAATTTATGCACGGTTTTGTTCGAAGATAATAAAAATTATCCTTGGATTTTTCTTGTTCCTAAAAAGGAAAAAGTAAAATCTATGCGTGATTTGACACATGAAGAACACTTATCTTTGATGAATGAAATCGAACTTGCGGAACGCGTCATGGCGAATTTATTTTCCCCAACGCAAACAAATGTTGCAATGATTGGCAATATGACACCACAATTGCATGTGCATATTATTTGCCGCTATGAAAATGATCCGGCTTGGCCCGGAACTGTTTGGGGACAAAAAGCAATCCCTTATACGGCAGAAGAAAAACAACAAACGATTTTGAAAATTAAACAAGCTTTATTGAAAGGATAAAAAAATGTCAAAAGTTGCTGTAATGATTCCGACACGCTTAAAGTCAACACGTTTACCTAATAAACCGTTGGCTGTTATCAATGGAAAAACGTTGATTCAACATGTTTATGAACACGCTATTGCCGTGCATCCGAAAGAAGATGTTTATATCGCTTCCGGAGATCAGGAAATTATTGATGAAGCAAAAAAATTCGGTGCTCAATGCGTTTTAACAGACGCTTCTTTGCCATCCGGAACGGACAGAATTTCCGCTGCGTTAAAAGAAATTGATCCTGAGGGTACAAAATACGATATTATCGTCAATTTTCAAGGAGATGGTATCAATGTTGATCCTAAATTGGATTTGGATTTAATTGATATTATGGAAAAAACCGGTGCGGATATTGTGACTGTCGGTAAAAAAATTACAACACCAGAAGACATCAACAATCCTGCTATGGTTAAAATTGCAATGGGTCTTAAAGATGGTAAAGATACAGGGCGAGCGCTTTATTTTTCACGATCTGCTGTTCCTTATCATCGTGATATTGATGGGGTGGATGAAGCTTTTTGGCATATTGGTATTTATGTTTATAACGCACAATCTTTGCGAAAGTTTGTGTCGTTGCCGGTTGGCGTTTTGGAAGCAAAAGAAAAGCTTGAACAACTCCGCGCACTTGAAAACGGTATGACTATATATGCAAAGATAGTCGATACAATCAAGTTGGTTGAAAATGCCCCGGCAGATATCAATACACCGGAAGAACTTGCTGAAGCACAGAAATTTTTTGTATTATAACATTTTTTTGACTGAAAAAGCATAAAAAAGCGCAGGAAACTGGGCGAAGATGACTCTGCAAAAAGGCAGGTTTATTTGTCATCGCATTTTAAGCATAAAAGTATAAAAAAACATCCGTCAAGAGATGGTTATGTTTATACAACAATGCGCCGAAATTATGTTCATGCGGGTGCAATATAGGGTGCGCGTTCATTTGTTTGGGATGATGTGGCAAATCCGTATGCTTCAAGTTCAGAACATCTTGAAAAGACGTATTTCAATGCAAGCACGCTTCGTGATTGTTCTTATGATAATCCGATGTGTGCTTGTCGTTGCATAAATACGGGCGATCCAGCTGGCGTGGGTGCAGACTATTACGATTGCGAAAGGTAAGTTTTTGACTTTAATAAGGTTTTTCATAAACTTGTGAGATAAAAATTTTTTTCGTTAAGGTTTTATTAAATCTTATGTGTTAAAACAGTGAGTATAAAACAGGGTCAATTTGTCAAAAAGAGTCTGTTTTCTGTGAGTTTTTAAAATTAAAAAAATTCCAGAAAATTGGTTGACGGATTCCAGAAAGTTTTATATAACATAATTATGATATAAATGTGCACACAATATAGGACAATTAAGATGAAAAAAATGAAATCTTTTTTAATGTTTACAACGGTGTTATCTGTTTCTTTGACTGTTTGTTTGTCAAATGCGGCAAATGCAAGAACGGTTTGGTTGGAAGAAGATGATTTTCGCACACCTGCGCAAGGTGATGGGGATTATGAACCAACTGATGTGAATGCAATTCAAGAGGAAGTTTCGTTGCAGGTACAAAATAAACCTGTATCTGTTTCGATGAATGCACAAGAAAAGTTGCCGACAGTTACGGCAGAGGGCAGTTTCTTGTTGCCAACTTATGTATTGCCGGAAGCACGTACAGCAAAGCCTGTTTCCGTTACTTCCGTAGATGAAAATAATCCTTGGCGTCAAACAGAAAAGACAACAACAACACATACGCGCAGAACATTTGTGAAAGGATCGTCTGCAATGCCGGCACAAAGACCGGCTCCTGTGCAAATAACAAATAATGCAAAGGAAGCGCATTTATTGGCGAATATTGAAAAGCAATATCAGGAAACTTCCGCATTGTTGGAACATACGTCAAAGCGTTTAGCCGCTTTGGAAACGGGTGTTGAAAGTTTGTCGCAACAACACGCCGCTACTCAAACGGCTTTAAACGAAAGCTCTTGTTGTAAGGCATCTGCGCCAGTTTCTGTACTTGCGCCTGCTGTTGCACCAGCACCTGTGGCACAACAAAGTTATTGCAATGAGCCTGCTGTTGCGCCTGTTGTTGCTGAAAATACATGTTGTAATATGCAACCGGCAGAAGAAAAACGCACAGAACCGCTGTTGTTGCCTTTGGCGGCAGCGCGTTCAGTTCCTGTTTCCATCGATGATGAAATGGATCAGGATTTAACGGAAGTTGAAAATCAGCCGGTTTTACCAAACAGAGTTGAATACGTTGATTATATTTTGGGTGTTATCAAGCGTACGGAAAGTCAACCGAATCAATTTTCAGAAAGCGATGAGTTGATTTTAAGAGCCATTCCAAAAGAAATGAAAATCAGTTTCCTGCCTAATGTCGCAGACTTGTCTGATTCCGCATTTAAATGGATAAAGGTATTTGCATTTAATCCAAAACGTTCCGGTGAAAGCGCGGTGGAAATTCGTTTGTCAGGAAATGATTTGGATTTGCAATCAAGACGTTTTGCTTTAATTAAGGGCGTTTTGTTGTCAAGCGGTGTATCACAACGCCAAGTCAGATTCGTTTTTACGGACAGAGATCCTGACACAGTTGTTTTACGCAGTATAAAGCTACAAGATGACGTTGAGTATGTTACTAAAACACAAAAAAATGGGAAAACATCACAACAAATTATTCAAAAGTGGTAAATTTTATACCATTTGTTAATAAATGTGTTTTATAAATGAACGTAGGATGCTTGTATCAAACGCACAGTCGGTTGTAATTTATTATGGAGATTACTTGTATGAAACAGTTTAAAAATAGAAAAAGTCTTTTAAAAGCAACATTTGCAATTACCGGATTATTTCTGGCAGGTTGCGTCGGTTCTTCAAGCGGTAATGTCGCATGCGATTATTGCGATGATGTCGTTATTGTGGACGACATGGGACAAAGTGATTCCGCTTTGACCGAAGGTGAAAGCTATCCGTTAGCGGATGTTGTTTATACAAGCAAGAAACAAACTGCTTTTGCATCTTCACAGCCGGCAGAACCTGATTTTGTGCCGGTAAAACCGAAGTCGGCATGTAAGACTTGTTCAATGAAAGCAGAAAGAAAAGCTGCCGCAAAGCAAAAACCAAAAGTCGCGCCTGTTGAAGCACCTGTTGTTTTGCCACAAGTACATACCGAAGATGTTGTCATCGAAGAAACAAAAGATATTTCTGCTGTCGAAGAGCAAGCCCATGTCGAAGAACAAGCCCATTTGGATGCGCAAGCACAATTGCAAGCACAATTGGAAGCCGAACGATTAGAGGCTCAACGCCAAGAAGCTGAAAAATTAGAAGCTGAACGTAAGGCCGCAGAACAGGCTGAAATGGAACGCTTAAGGGCAGAAACAGAAAGATTGCGTTTGGAAGCGGAAAAATTACGGTTGGAAAAAGAAGCTTTGGAACAAGCAAAATTGGAAGAGGTAGCAAAAAAAGAAGCAATCATTGTTTCGGATGCTCAAACAACCGTTAAAGATGAATCTTGCGAAGATGTAAAAGATTGGGTTGCATCCGAAGGCTCAACATTAAGAACGCTGTTGCTTGAATGGGGCGATAAAGTCGGTTGGCGTGTCGTTTGGAATATGGACAGAGATTACACTTTGGAAGCCAGTGCGGTTTTCCGTGGACGCTTTGTGGATGTCGCTGCTGCTTTGTTAAGATCTTTTGCAAGGGCAACACCAGCTCCGAAGGGAGTTTTTTATAAGGGAAATAAAGTATTAGTCGTCAGCACTCGGGAGGATGAAAATGCAGACTAAAAAAACACTGAAGTTTTTAACGGCAACGATTATGGCGGCAACTTGTTTTGCTTTGGTTGCTTGCAATAATCACGTTGAAGAAGTCGAAGATAACGTGTCTGTTGTTTTGGATGAAGCAGAACGTTATGTCGAAAAAGCAAGTATTCCTTACAAACCCGAACCAATTGATACGGTTACAATGAAAGAGGATATTTGGCTGGGTCAAGACAGCTTTAAGATGACAGGGGGAGAACCGTTCCCATTGATAATGGAAGCGCCTGACGCATTGACAGTTTCTTTCGCTGAACCGGTTACTTTGGAGGATTTGATTGTCGATTTAAGGGAAATGACAGGTTTAAAGTTTTCTTTGGAAGAATTGCGCGCCAATAACGAAGTGCCCGATGAAGCATTCAAATTAAATTATACAGGTTCTTTAAGCGGTTTATTGGATTATATTTCTCATAAATATTCGATTTGGTGGCGTCATCGTAAAGGAACAGTTTCTTTTTATAAAATGGAAACGCGTGTCTTTACAATATATGCGTTGCCGTCAGAATCTTCGATGAGCGCAAGTTTAAGCGGTACACC
>JBJFAP010000121.1:0-2130 GCA_051887975.1 Alphaproteobacteria bacterium
TGTCAGTTTTGATGTTTGGGAACAAATTTTGGATACTATGGTTAACGAAACTTTTTACTACGGATACAGCCGACGTGCACTTTTGGAAATTAACCAAGTGTTTGCCTTGCCGGATAAACAAAGAGCTTCCGTTTTGTCTATGGCTCAAAGTGGTATTGAACCGTTTAAAAATTCGGCAATTCGGGAAAGGACTTCTTCAAATGATTTCTGCTATTGTGATTTCAGAGGGCGTAAAGATGAAGAGACAGGTGAATATAAACCATTGACTTTTTATGTGAATAATGAAGGCGGTTCTGTTTGTACATTATTTATCAATATGATTTCAGGTGCTTTGATGGAAAAAGGTCAAAATGAAGGAAAAATGGGACCTTTTGCGACAGAATTTATATTGGATGATTTTGGCAGGATGCCGAAATTGCAATCTATTGCTGACGGTGTTACTTTCGGTCGTTCAAAAGGGAATGTTTATCTTGTATGTGTACAGGATTGGCATCAAATAACAGCAAAATATGGGGAAGATACTTGTGATATTATTTTAAGTTCTGTTGCTGCAAAAATTATTAAACGCCAAAATAATCCCGAAACACGAAATAAAGTAACTGCCGGAATTATGCAGTTGACACGTACGGTGGAAGGCTCTCATGGCGGTACATGGGGTTTTGGTAAGGATGTCAATTATTTTCAAAGAAAGGGCGGTCATAAGCTTATAAAAGATGGCACTATCGGTGGTACGGGTATTTTAAAAATGGATACGGATGCGCAATTGGTTTTATATGCTGGCTTTTATCATCGCCCGATACAGGCAAAGACATCACTTTACTTTAAAAATGACGGATTGAAGGCAAAAACATCTATTCCGCCGGTTGATAACATTCCTGCGGATATGAAAGAAAAAAGGATGAAAGAACATCATTCTGTGTTGGATATTCAACTGGATGCGTTGACAAAGCACTGATGTTTAGAAATATCAATAAAAAGAAACCCCATCAAAAGAAGTGGCACTTTACTATATAGACAAATAAACGAAAATCAAGGAATCGAAACGCGATTCGGATAGTAGTATGGTGATCTCGGAGCGATTCGAACGCACGACCCACAGCTTAGAAGGCTGTTGCTCTATCCAGCTGAGCTACGAGACCACACCTACGCCAGCAATTATAATCAAATCATTATTCTTTGTCAAATCTTTTTTGTTGATTTTTTTATGGAAAATGTGTAAAATCTTTAAAAGAAAGGAAAAATGATGGAAGAAAGAAAATTGATAACGGTTACTGCCGGTGTTATTTATCACAATGGTAAAATCTTGATTGCGCAAAGGCGAAAAGATAAATCTTTGGGCGGTTTTTGGGAATTTCCGGGTGGAAAAATAGAGCAGGGTGAAACATGCGAGCAAACGTTGGCGCGCGAAATAAAAGAAGAATTTGACATTAATATTGATGTCGGTAAATATTTGTTTGAACACACATATAAATATGATAATTTTGATTTAAAAATGTATGTGTATGAAGCAAAATGGGATGGAAATGGGACAATCAAGATTTGCGACCATGAACAGTACGCTTTTGTTTCGTTGTCCGAAATGGACGCTTATTCTTTTGCCGGCGCGGATTATCCCGTGATTGATTTTTTGAAGAAACAGGAATAAACAACAATCCTCCCGTCAATGGGGCAGCTTCTTTTAAGATGGCGTTTAAATGCTGTCCGCATACGAATGTCTGATGCGTTCTTTGTCCACGCAGAATATTCTTTTCTTCATCAAATTGAAAATAATCATTTCCAAGCGCATTAAATGGAATAAGCCCATCTGCACCATATTCATCCAAAGATACAAATAATCCGAAACGGGTAACGGAAGAAACCCTGACATCAAAAACTTCTCCGGTTCTGTTTTCCAAAAAAGAAGCAATATATCTGTCCAAAGCGTCTTGTTCAGCTAAAGCTGATTTCCTTTCTGTTGATGATATGTGTTCTGCAATTTGTTGAAATGCGTCAGCTTCTTTTTCTGTTAATCCACCTTCACCAAGTTTTAATCCGCTAATAAGGGCGCGATGAACCATCAAATCAGCATATCGCCTGATGGGAGAAGTAAAATGCGCATATTTGTCCAAAGATAAACCAAAATGTCCGATA
>JBJFAP010000122.1:0-2129 GCA_051887975.1 Alphaproteobacteria bacterium
CTGCTGAAACAGCGGAAGAAACCGCAAAATATCTGAACACGCATGGCGAAAAAGTCGGTGTTGCAAAAGTTCATTTATATCGTCCGTTCCCTGCAAAAGCTTTGGTTGAAGCTTTACCGAAAACAGTTCAAGTTTTACAAGTTTTGGACAGAACAAAAGAATCCGGTTCTATGGGTGAACCGTTATACTTGGATGTTGTTGCAGCTGTTATGGAAGCCGGATTAAATGTTAAAGTTTTGGGTGGTCGTTACGGACTTTCTTCAAAAGACTTTACGCCTGCAATGGCAAAAGCCGTATTTGAAAACACAACAAAAAATCATTTCACGGTTGGTATCAATGATGATGTAACGCATTTATCTTTGGATTATGACGAACACTTTGATATTGCCGGTGATGATGTCACACGTTGCATCTTCTTCGGATTAGGTGCGGATGGTACAGTCGGCGCAAACAAAAACTCAATTAAAATCATTGCGGATTCTGATGAATTTTACGGTCAAGCATACTTTGTATATGATTCGAAAAAATCAGGTGCTATGACAACTTCTCATTTGCGTTTTGCAAAGCATCCGATTAAGGCACCTTACTTGATTTCAAAGGCTTCCTTTGTGGCTGTTCATCACATGCCGTTTATGGAAAAAATCGATATGACTTCCTGCTTGGCGGATGGCGGCGTTTTGTTATTAAACAGCCCGATTCCTGCCGACCAGATTTGGAATCACTTACCGCGTGAAGTACAACAAGATGTTGTTGATAAACATGTAAAAGTTTACACAATTGACGCGGTTGAAGTTGCTAAAAAAACGGGTATGGGTCGCAGAATTAACACAATTATGCAAACATGTTTCTTTGCAATTTCGGGAGTATTACCGAAAGACGAAGCCATTGAAAAAATTAAAAAGTATGCAGAAAAAACTTACGCCAAAAAAGGTCCGGAAGTCGTTGCTGCCAATATTGCAGCTATCGATGGTTCATTGGAACACTTACACGAAGTAAAAGTGGAAGGGATTACTTCTACACACTCTCGTCAAGCGGGTGTTCCGGCTGATGCGCCTGAATTCTTGCAAAAGATTACTTCAAAAATCATTGAAGGAAAAGGTGAACAAATGGCTGTTTCTGAATTTGCTGAAGTGGCAGACGGTACTTGGCCGACAGCAACAACGCAATATGAAAAACGTCGCGTTGCAACAGACACTCCGGAATGGGATCCGTCTTTGTGTATTCAATGCGGTAAATGCGCAATGGTATGTCCGCATGCGGCAATTCGTTTGAAAGTCGCAAAACCGGCTGATTTAACAAATGCTCCGGCATCATTTAAGTCTGCCGATTACAAAGGTAAAGAATTTGAAGGCGATAAATTTATCGTTCAATGCTCTGCTGAAGATTGCACAGGTTGCGGTTTATGCGCAAGCGTTTGCCTCGGTAAAAACAGAGAAAATCCGGAACAAAAGGCTTTGATGATGCAACCGATTGAAAAGAATTTGGATGCCAACATTGCCAATTGGGATTTCTTTAAAAAATTGCCGGAAGTTGACAGAACGGCGATTGAACCGAAATTGGTCAAGAACGTTCAATTGTTGCAACCGTTATTCGAATTTTCAGGTGCGTGTGCCGGTTGCGGTGAAACACCTTATATTAAGTTGATGAGCCAATTATTCGGCGACAGAGCTTTGATTGCCAATGCAACGGGATGTTCTTCCATTTATGGCGGAAACTTACCGACAACGCCGTACGCAAAGGATGCATGTGGCAGAGGTCCTGCGTGGGCAAACAGCTTGTTTGAAGATAATGCCGAATTTGGTTTGGGTATGCGTTATTCCGTTGACAGCAAAGCCGAATTCGCAACAGAATTGTTGAAAGGTTTGGAATCTTCTATCGGAGGTGATTTGGTCAATGCTATTTTAACGGCAGATCAATCCAATGAAGCCGGCATTAAAGCTCAACGTGAACGTGTTGCAGAACTTAAAAAGAAATTATCAACCATTAATGACGACAAAGTAAAAATGCTTGAACCTTTGGCTGATTACCTTGTTAAAAAGTCTGTTTGGATTTTTGGTGGCGATGGTTGGGCTTATGATATTGGTTATGGTGGCTTGGATCACGTCTTACATTCCGGAAAAAATGTCAAT
>JBJFAP010000123.1:0-2128 GCA_051887975.1 Alphaproteobacteria bacterium
TAAGGCTAACAAGCGTGAAGATAAACTATATAACTTTTTGGATGAAATGAAAGATAAAGCCTCTGAAGTGGCAACCGACCTGAAAGATCAAGCATCTTCAGCTATGGATAAGGTAAGTCAAATGGCATCTGATGTAAAAAATAATTTGAATACGGACGCACTTAAAACGGCCGCTTCAAGTGCATTTGATACGGTCAGTTCTGCTGCATCCAAAGCGGTTGATGATATCACAAATGTCGCTTCTTCTGCATCTGAAATTGCCAGTGGGGCGGGACTTCAAAAACTTGCAACAGATGTAAAAAATACAGCCTCTGAAGCAATGGATAAAATTAATCAAATGGCAACGGATACGATGGACAATGTCAGTGCAAGAGCAACTGAAGCTTTGAACAAAACAAACAAAGAAGCTTTAGATGACGCTGCAAACAAGGTATTGAATGAAGCTTCAAATACCGTAAAAGGCATTGAAAATGAAGCAAAAACGGCAATCGATAAAATACAAGGGCTTGTGCCCTCTGTATCGGAAACAACAGCAGGAAAAGGAGAAGGAAAATGAAAAATAAATTGATTTCTTTAGCTTTATGTTGTTCAGCGTTTTTGATGTGGTCTTTAAATGCACACGCGTTTATGGCTATGCCGACTTTGGACGTGTATTGTCCGAATCCGAAACTAGTATGTCTGGCAATTCATCCTCACATTATCGATCCGCGAAAACCCGTATTTGATATGATGTCTGCGGGAGGAAATACGGTTGAAAATACTGAACAAGTTATTGAAACGTTGCAAGCAGGGCTTCAATTGGCGGAAAAAACGAAGAAATTGCAAAAATGGTCGCAAACAGCGTCAGATTTAAAACGTGATTTACATGAACTTGAAATGCCGAAAATGGAAGACTTTGTGAAAGGAACTGAATCGGCTGTTGATGTTTACAAAGGAAAAGCAAAGGGTATTATCTCCGGTGCACTAAACTTTAAAGAGAGCAAAAATACATCAAAAGCTGTTATGGACGCTGTTGTTGTGGCAAATCCTCTTACGGCGGCGCAACGAAAAGAAGTCGAAGAAAGAAAGGATGCTTTTATTCAACAATCAGCATTGGATATTGTGGCGCGTACGTTGTATTATAAAAGCGAACTTAAGCAATTAAAAGATACGCTTACAGAAATGCAATCAACGTCCGGACGGGCTGACACTGTCGGTGTTCACGAAGTTTCTATTCAAATGAAAAGTACAAATGAACGTATTCAGGCTTTGCAAGAAAAGGTTCTTGCTTCCAGATTGGAACTTCAATCATTGAAGAACTTGAAAAACGCAAATACGGTTGAACAAAAAATTGATGCTACTAAATAAGGAGAAATGCTCATGATGAAATTATTACTTTGTTCTATTTCTGCTGTTGTATTAAGTTTATGTGTAAATGGAAGTGTTCTGGCTGCGGATGAGAATGCGCAACAAGCCGTCACGCAACAAACGCAAGCTTCTTCCGGCAAACGTTTTGGCGGAACATATTCTGCAAAACCGCTCAAAGCGGAGCCTGTTGCTGTGCCGGTTGCAAAAACAACAGAATATGAAGAAATGATAACAGAAGCCGTTGTTTTGCATAATTTTTTAACTTTAATTGATGAACAAATTGCACAAGCAAAAGAATTTGACTATATCGTAAAAGATAAAGAATTGGATAAAGCCAGATTGGCAGATTTTGAAGCGTGTCAGGTAAAATCTTTATCTAATTATTTTAAAAATCCAGATAAAGTGTGGGCAACGTTAAAAGCACAAGCCGAAGAAAAATTGCAAGAATATAATGCTTCAACCGTTGAATTATCGGCTCAACTTGAAGAAAAAGTGGCTAGTATGGTTGCTTTAACAGACGATGAACGCATTGCTTTATTAGAAGCGGAAAAAAATAAATCGCATGATGATGATCCGGATACATTCGAACAAGATTTTATTGATACAAATGCAGAATGGAAAATCGGATACACAATCTTAAATTCATTTTATGCTAATCAAGATGATTGGGCAGAACGTAAAACGACAACAACGCCGTCTTTACCTTTGTGGCAAGATCAAAAGTATTTGTATAATAAGACAATTTGGACTCCGAAGTATGCGGAAATTGCCGAATACTGTG
>JBJFAP010000124.1:0-10772 GCA_051887975.1 Alphaproteobacteria bacterium
CGTTAAAGCCACCAAACTTCTTGCACCGGGTGTTTCATTCATTTGTCCGAAAACAAGAGCTGTTTTTGAAGATGCGCTTTTTAAATCAATAACGCCACTTTGAATCATTTCATTATATAAATCATTTCCTTCGCGCGTGCGTTCTCCAACTCCTGTAAAAACAGAATATCCACCATGTTTTTTGGCAATATTATTTATCAATTCCATAATAATAACCGTCTTACCGACACCCGCACCGCCAAACAGACCGATTTTTCCGCCTTTTGCATAAGGACAAAGCAAATCGATGACTTTTATTCCCGTTATCAGAATATCTGTCAAACCGGATTGTTCAGAAAAAACAGGTGGTTTTTTGTGAATAGGCGCATATTTTTTTGCTTTAATTTCACCTCTGCCGTCCAAAGCATCACCGACAACATTTATCACACGTCCTAAAGTTGCTTGCCCGACAGGCACTTCAATCATTTTTCCGGTATCAGAAACTTCTTGTCCTAAATACAAACCGTCTGTCGGAGATAATGCCAAAGTTCTGACGATATTTCCTTCAAGCAACTGCTCTGTTTCCAATGTTATTATCTGTCCATTTTCTTTTTTAATGTGAAGCGCATTTTTTAATTGAGGCATTTTTGCGCCTTCAAACTTTACATCAACAACGCAACCGGTAATTGCAACTATTTTTCCTTTTGTTTCAGACATTGATATCTCCTTAAATCGAATCCCTTGCAACTGATGTTAAATCGTCCGTAATATTTTCCTGTCGCTTATGATGATACTTTTTATGTAAAGTCTTTATCATCTCGGAAGCGTTTTTTGATGCCGCTTCCATAGCAACCATTCGTGCCACATTTTCACAAGCGATTGAATTAAGCAGTATTTGATAAACATGCGCTTCAATAAACGGAACAAGCATTTTATTTAAAATCAGGCTGTCTGTTGGATTATAATCATAACTGCTTGGCAAGCGCGTGGATTCTTGCGCTATTGCTTCCGCTTCAGCCTTCCCCCACAGAAAAGAAAACTTTTTAGTCCCGACAGCCGAAAACAAATGAACATTTGTTTGCTTTAATTTTTTATTTCCTAAAATATCTTTATGGACGTAATCAGCTTCCTGATTATTCATCAAAAAATGCCATTTATTTTCATGCTGAAACGTCTGTAATGGCAATAATTGGTCAATTTGAATTTTTTGAATTGCAGTATTTTCAAACAATGTATAAACAACGGTACAAACGTCAAAATCATTTTTATAAAAAGCATTTATCAATGTATGTGCCAGATTTTGAGCTTCAGAAAAAAGATCCGTTTTTTCACCGTTTTGTCGTTGCACAACGTGAACAGTTAAATTCGGTCTTTTCTTTTTCAACAATTCCGCCCCGCGTGAACCAAAGCATACAACCTGAACTCCGGAAGAATCTTGTGCGTTTAAATAATCAACGACCTGCTCTGTTTTCTCAATGACATTTTGATTAAAACGTCCGCACAATCCCTGATTTGACGAAACGCATATAACAACATGTTGTTTCTTACTGTCTTTTCCACGAACAAGCAACGGCAATTCGGCATTGTGAAAAGAAAGGCTGCGCACCAAACGACGCAACATACGCGTTGACTCTTGAATATAAGGATAAGCATCCGACAACAACTGATGTGTTTTTCTTAAATTTGAAACAGCTATCATTCGCATAGCATTTGTTGTTTTATTTGTTGTTTCGATGCTTTTTATGCGCGTCTTTAATATTTTTAATCCACTCATTTATCTTCCTTTTGAAGCATACAAAACGTTAAAGCTTCTTTGATTGCCTCATCCAATTGTTTTGCCAAATCAAAAGGTAATTCTTTTGCCATCAGATTTATTTTTTCAATTACATCCGGATAATTTTCATGCAAATATTGTAAAATTTTATCTTCAAACAAACGAATATTTTCAAGATTGACGTTATCATAAAATCCTTTTTTAACGATATACAAACACAAAAATTCATCAACAGGGCTTAAAGGACAGTGCACATTTTGTTTTAAACACTCTGTCAAACGCGCCCCTTTTTGTAATAATGCTTGCGCTGATATGTCCAAATCAGAAGCAATTTGCGCAAATGAAAGCATTTCCCTGTATTGAGATAACTCCAATTTCAGCGAACCGGATAAACCGGCAATAAGCGGAAATTGTGCTTTCGATCCGACACGACTGACGGACAAACCGACATTTACTGCCGGACGTATTCCTTGATGAAATAACGTACTTTCAAGGAAAATTTGCCCATCTGTAATGGAAATAACGTTGGTTGGAATATACGCGGATACATCCCCTTCTTGCGTTTCCACAACAGGAATAGCCGTTAAAGAACCTCCGCCATTTTTTTCATTCATTGCCGCAGCTCGTTCCAAAAGTCTTGAATGCAGGTAAAAAATGTCCCCCGGATAAGCTTCTCGGCCGGCAGGACGGCGCAACAACAAAGACAGTTGCCTGTAAGCATCGGCGTGTTTTGATAAATCGTCATAAAAAACAACCGCGTTCATCCCCTTATCGCGAAAATATTCTGCAATGGTTGTTGCTGTAAACGGTGCAATATATTGTTGTGCGGCAGTATCCGAAGCACTCGCGCAGACAACACATGTGTAATCCATTGCGCCATTTTCTTCCAACACGCGCACCACATCAGCAACAGAGGATTGTTTTTGCCCGATGGCAACATACACACAATAAATTTTATCTTTTTCCAAACGATGGGCATTTTCTTTTTTTTGATTTAAAATAGCGTCTATCAACAAAGAAGTTTTACCCGTTTGCCGGTCGCCGATAATCAATTCACGCTGTCCCAATCCGACAGGAATCAATGAATCGATTACTTTTATACCTGTTTGAAAGGGCGTTTTAACCGGCACTCTGTCAACAATACCGGGGGCAACAGCTTCAGTCGGCATAAATTGCTTTGTTTCAATTTTACCTTTATCATCTATTGGTTGACCCAACGCATTGACAACACGACCGATAAGGGCTTTACCGACAGGAACTTTTAAAACATTTCCTGTTTGAATAGCAATATCGCCTTCGTTTAATGTTTTACTTTGCGTCAACAAAACGACATCGCAAAAATCGATATTGATATTTAAAACAATCCCGAAAACATTGTCTTCAAAACAGATCAATTCGCCTGCTTTTACTTGTTTCATCCCAAGCACGCGAACAATCCCATCTTTTACGGACGCAATACGACCGATGTTTTCAACATGCGCATTTAAAACACCGGATTGTTTAATGTGCATCATAAATTCTGGTATATGATTTAAATCTTTTCTTTGAATGGAAGAACGCGATAAAATGTCGGTTATTTGCTTTAATTTTCTTTTAACAGACAAATCGATTAAACAAGAAGCCATTTGAATTTGAAAACCACCGATTAAAGATTCGTCTGTTTTTTCTTTCAACACGATATTTTTGACATTCAAAGCTTGACTTAACAGACGGCAAATTGTTTGCTTTTCCCGACCGGTCAAAGCCGCGGCCGAAGTAATATCAACATAAATTACATCTGATGACTTTTGTTGTGTCATGTTTTCTTCCTCATTTGACATTTTTACCACAAACAAGAATCAAGAGCAAGTTTTTTTATGGATAAAAGATATTTTTGACTTTCGGTTCGTGAAAAGGCAAATCTTGCCAACGTTTTGTGTCTTCAAAATCAAGCCCGATTAAAGTACCGCAAGTACATCCTTTGGGAAACATTTTATCTCGTTTTCGTTTATCTTGGATAAGAAAATTGATCATTTCAATAAAAGTTTTATTGTGTCCGATAATTAAAATATTATCGTAATCATCACCGATAAAACGCAATATTTCCAAAATTGTATAAACAGAAGACAGATATAAAAAATGATGCAAAATAATATGCGAATGCGTAAAAAACGGTTGTAAAGCGTTTAATGTTTGTTTGCAACGTTTTGCCTTTGAGCACAATATAATTTCAGGCTTTATTTCTTTATGTTGCGTCAAATAGCGTTTTACTTCGGATAATTCCTTTTTTCCTTGAGCCGTCAAGCAACGATTAAAATCCATTTTGTATGGATTTTCCGGTTGTGCGGTTGCATGTCTGAGCAAATAAAGTTGTCTGTGATCGTGCATGTTCGCCTCCACAACAAAATGAAGACGAACACGCTTAAATTCAATATCAACTTTTGCAGGCGTCGCCTAAAGTTTATCAGCCCATCGTTTGATTTGATTATCAGCCGCAGTTGATGGCGTATGCGATAAATGTTCCGGCACTTCAATGCGCACACTTGAAGCTGTACGCGTTACCGTATCAAATATCCTGCGCACCGCTTCGTTAATTGATATATTCAAGAAAAAATACATATAAAGAACACACGCGACAAATGCGAAAAACACATATCCCATCAGTTGTAAAAGCAAACGAATCATAATGTCCTTCCTTTCAACAGAAATATTATAACACATTCTTTTGTTTTTGTCATCTGATTTATAATTGATTTATTTGAAATAAAGCGTTATAGTAAATTTATGGATAAAAATTTTTGGAAAAATAAAAAATTAAGCGAATTGACCGATAGCGAATGGGAAAAAATTTGTGATCGTTGCGGAAAATGCTGCCTTGTTAAAGTCGGTGTTTGGCGGATTCGCTTTACAAAAATAGCCTGTCCTTTATTGGACATCTGTACCGGCAAATGCAAAGATTATAAACATCGTTGGAATTATGTACCGGAATGTATTAAATTGACTCCTCAAAATTTAAAAAAATGCAAAAAGTGGTTGCCCAAAACATGCGCCTATTTATGGTTGCTTAAAAAGCATACTTTGCCGCCTTGGCATCCTTTAATAACAGGAAGTCAAAAATCAATGGATGATTTCGGCTTGACTGTTAAAGACAGAGCCATTGAATATACCGAACCGCAAGATTACAGGGATTTTATTGTAAAATGGCCGGATTTATAACAATTGACGGGATTGAAATTGATGTTGTTCGACAAAAAGATCGCCGTAAGCTTTCTTTGTCCGTTAATCGAAAAACATGTCGTGCGCAAGTTTCCATTCCATGGCTGTGTCCTGTCTTTATTGCTAAAAATTTTGCCGCAGAACACATTGTTTGGTTGAAAAAAAATCTTGAAATAATGCCATCAAAAAAACGTTTTGAAGAAGGGGTAAATATTTCATTTTTAGGACAAGAACTTACCATTTGCCACACAATGGAAAAAAGAGGTGTTTTTATCGAAAACAACAAACTTTATGTCAGCGGCAAGCCCGAATTTTGCCATCGGCGCGTTAAAGATTTTATCAAAAAAGAATTTTATAACTATGCTTATAACAAAGCGTTTGAATATGCAAAACAAACACAAAAAAAATTTACACACATCACAATTCGTGATACATCTTCGCGTTGGGGAAGTTGTTCCGGTACCGGCACACTTTCTTTTTGTTGGCGATTAGCTCTTGCACCAAGCTTTGTGACCGATTACGTGATTGCGCATGAAGTTGCGCATTTAAGTCAAATGAATCATTCCGCATTGTTTTGGGCAAAGGTTAAACAAATAAACAATGATATATACAGAGCCAAAAAATGGCTGAAGCAAAACAGCCCTTACTTGCATTCATTTGAATGATTATGTGCGCGGATAGGCGGCACGTTTCAATCGATCATTGATTGCAAGCCCCAACCCGCACATAGGTACAGGCATAACAGCAATTCCACTATATCTTGGGTTATCCAGTTGGTGCATCATTGAAAACAAATTCGCAGCCGCTTCCGTTAAATCTTCCGTTTCGGATAAATTAAGGATGGCATCGGGGGCATAACCAAATCCCAACAAAGCTTCCCCTTCTAACGCTTCCAAAGCATTCATTCGAAGCGGTAAATGCGGGGCGTAATGACTTTTTAATTGTCCGGGACTGTGTGGCGCATTTTCGTCTTTTTCGGGACGAATGACATATCCGATAACATTTTCTATATCTTCCACAGCCAGTCCGCCATAACGCAAAACAGCCGGCTTTTCGCCCGTACAGAGCAACACCGTTGATTCAACCCCCACCGAACAAGGCCCGCCATCCAAAATAAACGGCGCATCAGCACCATAATCTTCGATAATATGGTTTGCTGTTGTCGGACTGATACGACCGGATTTGTTCGCAGAAGGTGCAACAATCGGCTTTCCGAAAGCCGTAATTAAATCCAACGCAATTTTGTTTTTCGGACAACGTACTGCCAACGTATCCAAACCGGCAGAAGCAAGCAACGAAACGGTACAATCTTTTTTACGCGGCAAAACAAGCGTCAAAGGACCGGGCCAAAAACTTGTCATCAGCTTTTTGGATAAATCATTTATTTCAACGTATTGTGAAGCCATCTTGATACCGTTGACGTGCGCGATTAACGGATTAAAAGACGGACGGCCTTTTTTTTCATAAATAAAAGCCGTTGCTTTGTCATTAGTTGCATCAGCGCCTAAGCCATACACCGTTTCAGTAGGAAAGGCGACCAAGTCGCCTTTCTTTAACAATTCCACCGCTTGTTCTATTTCGTTAGTCATTTTAATCAAAAACACAATATTCGTGAACCAAAGCACCATTACCGGTGACACCGGAAACATTGACTTGCACATTGTTTTTATTATTGCTCGTACTCATTCCGGCTGAAACATTGACAGCCACACCAGCGTCTGCTGAAACATTCGTCGGAACAACAACGATTGCATACGAAGATGCCGCAGGACAATCAGCACCTGCAAAACTTGTGTTTCCGTTAGAAACCTCTCTTACATTCATCAAACTCCATTTTGGCAGGATTTCACTTAACTTTGCCCCACCACGACTTTCCAAACGAATGTCATTCATAATGGATGTTTCGGCCAAATTCAAATTATATACTTCCGTACATGTCCCTTGTTCATTTCCGCTATCGTCTTCGCCGGTTCTTCTCCACAAGCACGATGGATCACCAGTACATTGCCCTTTGTTTTTACCAGAACAAGGATCACTTAAACGCGAACATCTGCCAGCACTCCAAGAACAATTTGTATGTGCGTTGCATGCTTCTTGTGTTAAGTTAGAACACGTATCAATGTTTGCTTTAATCACACCGGCGATAGTTAATTCACCCGTTTTGCCATTGACTTCAAACACCGGCGCACAAGTCGTTCCTCCATACGTCCCCTTTCCCCGTATTGTGAGGGAATCACTTCCGTAATCGACGATACATGATTCATTTGCAACGGATAAAATACCTTTTGTTGCTAAATTACCTCCGGCAACATTATCTCCTTGAACAGTTTGAGCATTAAGATGTGAAAACGTTGCATCTTTTAAAATTGCGGAATTGGTTGTTGCGTCAAATGAAGTTGTGACGGCAACCGTGTTTTTTGATACAGTTCCATCTATTTCCTTACTCCACACGCCCTGCATTCCATGTATTGTGTTGCCATTGTCAAAAACACCGCCTTCAATCCCAATCATTGCGGCAACTTTTGATGCACGGCGCAAATTTGGCTCCGCTTCGTTCTTTTTCCAAGCAATTGCATAAATAACAGGACGAAAATCAGATGTTCCGGAAGGAACTGTTCTTCCATATAATTTTGCAGTATATTCACTTTCTACAATTGCAGAACTTCCATAACCGCCCCAACCGTCTGCATCACCACAAAAAACATCTGCATCTACATCTTTATATGATCCATCGTTGTTTACCAAAGAAGAACTGCCATCCCCTTGCAGATTACAGTTATCTGCTAAAGCCCCTTCATTTGCTTGAATATATGCACTTAAAGCGTCTTTTACCGCACGCATTTCGGATGCGATTTGCGCATCGACAATTTCTTCATTTCGACGTTGTAATTGATGAAATAATATTGGCGTAATCAATGCAATCAACCCCAACACGGCTATCACTTCAACTAATAATGCACCTTTTTGATTCTGTTTTTTCATTTTTTCCCTCTCTACGATCATTGTGGTGAAACTTTCGTTGTACCGTCATAGGCGGCACTTATTTGCGTAATACAAACCAATTGTCCCTCAAGGCCGCTTATGCCTGAACAAGAAAATTCTCGTGGCAAGCTGACCGTTAAATAACGCGTATTATCGACAACGCACGTACCCCGCGGATCGTAATCATCTGCGCTGCCTTCAACAAGAATGCCGCATTGCGTTTTTAAATGCTCATCGGGTGAATAACTTGTCAAAAACATTTTTTCCCCCAAAGCACGCGCATCAATCGCTTCGCCCGCATCCAAAAATGTGATAATATAATCTGATGAACCGAAATTACTGTCGGCAGTATTTGCCGTTCTTTGTGCACAATTGCTCTGAGAGCCATTTGCATTATCAAAGCAATAAAGAGTCGGATTTGCAATCCTGTCATTCAACACGTTTTCCGGCGTATTGGGTGGCATATAATTGACATAATTTGCAATATCTATTTGGCTATTTGGTATCCAACTTTCGTACGCCATTTTATTTTTTCCTGCCTCACTGTCATAAGATATGGCGCGCGCGGCTTCCACCGCCGCCATATGATGGGCAACAAATTCCGTCACATATGCTTTTGCGGCAGGCATATCAACGTTTTTTATTCCATCATTTCTGGGATAAAAGGAATAAAATAAAATACTCGCCAATAATGTCAAAATCGTTAAAGAATAAAACATAATGCGCTTTTCTCCTTGTCCATATATTATGATAACGCTTTTTTGAAGCGTTTTCAACAAAAAAATTCACTGATACGATATTTCCTTTTCTTAAGTTTTTTTCAAACAATAAAAAAATAAAACCTATAAATGGATAATTTCCACATTTTCACCTTGTTTTGCCAAATATTCAACCAATAATCGCCTGTGGCATTTTTCGGGCGTTTGTTCTGCGCACAAAAAAACAACACTTATCCATATTGGGCATTAAAGCAAAACGACGAGCACGGCAAATGTTGTTGTATTGTTCAACGTATTCATTCCAATCAATTTGCCCTTCCTTAAAATCTTTCAATAATTTTGCTGTCGGAGTAAAATCCTTTCTGTGTTCATAATCAATATGGCACAGGACTTTTAAAAAGAACGCTAAATCGGCAGAACGAGCAAATCCGGAATCTTTTGTAGATGGATATAACCTGACATCAATTACTTTTTTGACATCAGAATGTTTCAGGATTGAAAAAAATTCTCTGGCTGATTTGCCCGCAAAACCGATTGTATAAAGTTGCATTTGTTTCCTTTCTTAAAACAAAAATACACCATTGCACATCAAAAAACAATGATTTTCTTGTTTGTAATAAGGTTTTGCTAATCCGACACGAACATGAGCAAAAGTTATTTGTTTCAATTGTTCATTTAATTTTTTCAACCCATTCATTTTATCTAAAACATCCCTTAAATAACGACATGTAATACGTCAATCATATTTTTGCCCGTTATTATCCAAAATTTTAACACGCAGTTTATTTTCACAATCTTTGTAAAACTCTAAATTTTGAGCCGGCACTTTTACTGCTCCCAGAGAGGCGCATTTAGTCCCAAAAGTCAAGAATTATTTTCCAATTTTAGCACTTTCAAAAACTGCTTTATATAATTACAGAAGAAAGTTTAGATCATTCTATCAAACACTTACGAGAACAAAAAAGTTCTTTTCAAACAATAAAAAAAACACCGCATAAGCAGTGTCCCTTGAAAGAAAATGGAGCGGGTGAAGGGAGTCGGACCCTCGTACTCAGCTTGGAAGGCTGCTGCACTACCGTTGTGCTACACCCGCAACCTTAATGGTGGAAAGGGGTAGATTCGAACTACCGTACTCAAAAGAGGGCAGATTTACAGTCTGCTGCCATTAACCACTCGGCCACCTTTCCAATAAATCACGTATACTATGCCGATTTTTTTTTAACTTGTCAAGAACAAAAAAATAAGTTAAAATCTTTTTTTAGCGCAAAACAATATAACTATTTGATTTTTAAGGAATTTTTAAAAAAATGAAAAAACAAAAAAATAATACGAATCTTTTGCTTTACGGGCATCATGCGGTTATGGAAGCCTTAAAAAATCCGAATCGACAAAAATTATGTTTAAAAGCAACAAAAGAAAGTGTTCCGCCAAAGGAAATAACGCAAAATGTTCCCGTTCAAATCGTATCAAAAGACGTTTTAAACGCGCTTGTTGGAAATGATGCCGTTCATCAAGGGCTTGTTTTAGAAACAAAAAATCTGCCGGCAGTGTCTTTAGAGGACATCATTGACCGGACGCAAGATGCGCAAAACGCAATGGTTGTTTTGTTAGATCAAGTGACAGATCCTCATAACATCGGTGCTATATTACGTTCGGCGGCAGCTTTTGATGCAAAAGCTCTTATATTACCGGATGCAAACGCACCTGAAGAAACCGGTGTTTTAGCAAAATCAGCTTGCGGTGCTTTGGAAATTATCCCGCTTGTTCGTGTACCGAATTTAGTCCGCGCGATAGAAAAATTAAAGCAAGCCGGTTTTTGGTGTATCGGTTTGGACGGCTATGCAAAGCAAATGATAAATGATAAACCGTTGCCGAAAAAGTCCGCTTTTGTAATGGGCGCAGAAGGCGATGGTATGCGTCGATTAACCGCTGAAACTTGCGATTATACCGTAAAATTGCCGATGTCAAACAAAATGGAAAGCTTGAATGTATCCAACGCCGCCGCCATTACAATGTTTGAATGGTATAAAAATTTCGAAAAGTAAAGATTTTGGTGGAGATAAGGGGAGTCGAACCCCTGACCTACGCATTGCGAACGCGTCGCTCTACCAACTGAGCTATAT
>JBJFAP010000125.1:0-2115 GCA_051887975.1 Alphaproteobacteria bacterium
GGTCGTATCGACTGCAGTAGAAGATACAATTCCTGACGTTCAAAAGGCATTGTCTTTAAATATTCCGATTAAAAAAAGAGCTGAAATTTTAGCGGAAATTTTGCATTCGCACAAAGGAATCTCAATTGCCGGAACAAGTGGAAAAACGACAATTACCGCGATGAGTGGACATATTTTATATGAAAACGCTTTTGATCCGGTTGTTATTAACGGTGGTACTTTTGTCAATGAATATAACGGATGTGTCAATTCTAATGTGATTTTGGGAAACGGTGATTATTGCGTTATCGAATCAGACGAATCGGATGGTACGATTGAACTGTATCATCCTGAAATAGCGGTTGTTTCTAATGTATCACTTGATCATAAACCGATAGAAGATTTGATGAAATTGTTTAGCGATTTTGTAAAAAGGGCTAATACAGGGGCTGTAATCAACTTGGATTGTCCTTATGCAAAAACGTTGAGCCATCTGCATCCGAATACAATCACATTTTCTTGTGATAAAGATAAAAACGCGACCTTAACTGCTTCGGATATACAAAAAACGCAAGAGGGTGTTTCTTTTTTAATTAACGGTGTGAAAGTTTTAATGTCGCTTCAAGGATTACATAACGTTCAAAATGCAATGGCAGCAATCGGTGCTTGTATGCTTGCAGGGGTTAGTTTGGAAAATGCGGCAAAGGCGTTGAGTTCATTTAAGGGAACAAAAAGAAGGCTTGAAAAAATTGGTTGCTTTCACGACATCACAGTTTATGATGATTATGCACATAACCCCGAAAAAATAGCTGCAACTTTACGGACACTTAAAAGTGAAAAGGGCAGGTTATTTGCTGTTTTTCAACCGCATGGTTTTGCGCCGTTGCGTTTGATGAAAGATGAATTGATTGCCGCCTTTTTAAATAATACCGATTCAAGCGATTTTTTGATTTTTCCGGAAGTTTTTTATCAGGGTGGAACGGTTGTCAAGGATATTTCTTCAAAAAATATTGCAGATGCTTTAACAGAGCAGGGACGCAGAGCATTTTTCTTTGAAAAAAGACAAGAAATTCCAGCTTTTATTGCCGAAAACATTAAATCTTCAGACACAGTTGTTGTTATGGGGGCGCGTGATAATACGCTGACGAATCTTGCAAAAGAAATTCTTCAAAAAGTAAAGGAAAAACAATGAAAACGATTGGTCTTTTTAATCCATCTTCACCGGTTTATACAGATGTAGATTTAAAAAAATTAGAAACTTTTTTTCAAAAAAAAGGCTTTCATTTTGTTCAATCTCAAAATTTATGGCAGAAAAATCGCTTTTTAGCAGGAACAGACGCACAGCGCGCCAGTGATATTATGGATTTATTTTGCGATGATAATATTGATGTATTGCTTGCTTTTCGGGGCGGATATGGTTCTATGCGTGTTTTGGATTTGTTGGATTATGACTTGATTAAAAAACATAAAAAGCCTGTTATCGGTTTTTCTGATACAACCGCATTAGAACTTGCTTTGTGGGCAAAGGCCGGAATAGAATCTTTTACGGGATTTTTGGCAAATTATGATGTTATCAATCCGGAAAAAACAGATTTAATGGTGGATAAAACATTTGATTTGGCTATGTCCGGTGCGTCTTTGTCAACTGGTATCGTTCCGATGAATGATGCGTGTTGTGATATTGGCGGAACTTTAATCGGTGGTACGTTGACATTGATTGAAAAATTGCTAGGTACGCCTTTTTGTCCTGATTTTAAAGATTGTCTGTTGTTTATTGAAGATGTGGGTGAAGAACCCTATAAAGCAGATGCGATGCTTTCTCATTTACGCTTGGCTGGTGTTTTTGAAAAAGTAAAAGGTGTAATATTCGGCCGGTTTAATAAATGTACTGCTGAAGATAAAAATGATGGAACAATAGAAGATGTCATAAATGATCTTTGTATGCGTTGCCCAAATACAGCGTTTTGGAAAGGATTGCCTTATGGACATATTCCCTCCAGAATCATTTTGCCGATTGGCGCACATGCAGATATAAAGGATAATATTTTATCTTTTTCTTATTCGTTCTCGTAAAAGAAGAAAGAAATTTTTAAGCAAAAAAAGAACATAAAAACGCAAAAACACAAAATATTATTT
>JBJFAP010000126.1:0-2107 GCA_051887975.1 Alphaproteobacteria bacterium
ATTGGGTGAAAAAGGCGAGGTTATCGGTGCTTTAACACTCAAAGGGACAATTAACCGTAATGGTAAGCCATACGGACATATTACACCGGCAGGAAATGTTTTTGCTAACAATGGCGAACAAGTTGGTGCTTTAGTGCGTTTGGGTTCTGTCATCGGAAATGACGGTAAAATCAAAGGTTGGGTTGCTTTTGACGGAGCTTTGAATGCAAAGGAAAATTTTGCGCCTATTGGAAAGATGACGTCAAACGGTGCAGCGGTTAATAATGCCGGACAACAAATCGGACATCTTGTTCCGCGTGGAACAGTTGTAAACTTAAAAGGTAATTTTGAAGGGATTGCCTCTGTCGGTGGACAGTTGCTTTCAAACGCGGGCGAGGTATTGGCCTCTTTCCCGTACGATGACAGATTATTGAGCGAAGCAAACGGTTGGATTGGGCGCACCTTAAAAGCTGGTGTTGTTTTGAATCCGGAAGGTAAGTTGTTGGGATATACGCGCTATGATGCGAAAGTTGTTGATAACAGAGGACAAGTTTTGGGTCAAGTTCGTTATGATAATCGTGTTATCAAAGCAAATAATGATGTTATCGGTCAATATGTTCCATATGGTCAATCATTCTTTGATCAAAAAGGAAAAGTTTTGGGCGCAATGTCTTTCGATGGTGTTGTTCGTGATGCAAAGGGCGAATCGGTTGGTACTTTGGTCGGTACAACGTTAGTCAATAAAAATAATGAAGTTTTGGGAAATGCGTTTGACGCGGGTTTTGCTATCAATGAACAAGGCAAAACAATCGGGTACATTTCACCCAATGCAAAAGCTGTTGTAGAAATTGATGGAAATGATGAAGTTTACACATTGACAACAAGTCAGCGTTTAATCAATAAAGCAAAAGAAATTGTTGGCGGTTCTGTGCCTGCCGGTATTGCTTTGGGATTGGATTTGTCCAATGTCGGTGAAGTTGTCGCAGATGGTGCTGTTTTGAATAAAAATGAAGTCGCCGGTAAAACTTTGACGGACGCTGTCTTGTATGACGGGTTAAACAGAATAATTGGTGGTTCGATAGCTCCGTCCGTTATTGTTGGTCGTGATGGCAGAGTGGTTGGTACAACAACAAACGGTAAGGAAGTTAATGACTTTAACGATAAGAAAATCGGTTTGTTGTTGCCTTTCGGAACTTCTTTAAACGGTCAAAATACATTGGTTGGTATGACTATGCCGACAGGTGTTGCGGTTGATGATTTTGCAAAAGTTGTCGGCTTTGTGGCGTCTGATGGCTCTGTCGTGAAAGCAGACGGTGCAATGGTCGGTCGTGTTATGCAAGACGGAACTGTTATCAGATTACTTTCAAGAGATGTTTACGGAGTAATGCCTGATTTTGCAGATGTTGTTGCCAGTGGTGTTGCTATCGGGTTAAAACCTGAATTATTCGGACGTGCAATGCCGTCAGGCGATGTTTTGGATACTTCCAATAAAAAGATAGCCAGCATTTTGGACGATGCAACATTGTTGGGTACTGATGGCAATTTAAAAGGTGCTTTGGTCGGTTGGAGAACGGCAATAGATCATAATACGGTCGTCATTGGCAATTCGACGGGCGATGGCTATGCAACAAATGTTCAGGGCGAAAAAATTGGACCTTTTGCTTCAAACGGAGCAATTAAAGGAAAACATCAATTAAAAACTTTAGGTGCGATTGTGCCGAAAGAATTAGTTGCAAAACAATGTCGTGTCCAAGGACAAGTTCGTTATGACGGACGCATTATTGACGGTAATGGAAATGTTGTCGGTTCTGTCGGTATTGACGGTATGGCAAAAGATGATAAAGGAAATCCTTTGGGTGGTGTTGTTCAAAAAGGAACTGTTATCGCTGACGATGAAAAAGGCGAAGTGTTGGGCAGAACGTTGCCTGATGCTGATGTTGTCAATAAAGAAGGTATTTCCATCGGTTGTGCTTTGGAAGACGGTACTGTTATTGACAAAAACGGCAATGTTATCGGTAAAGTTTTAAAACGCGGTATCGTTGTTGATGCAGATGGTAATGTTTTGGGTCGCGTTCTGCGTGATGGTTCTGTTGTTGATGCAAACGGCAATGTCATTGGTCATGTCTTA
>JBJFAP010000127.1:0-2102 GCA_051887975.1 Alphaproteobacteria bacterium
CAGGTTTGGGACGTGCTTATGCCGGTGTAGGTGTCGTTGGTGATGATTATTCATCGATTGCATTTAATCCTGCCGGAATGGGATTGAAAAAATCGGGTATGCAAATGGGGATGACGGCTGTGAATTTAAGAGCTGACGTATATCGTTTGGATGATGGGAAAAATGATAAAATGAACTTTTGGGTTCCTATTCCCAATGCGTTTGCTCAATATCATATTGATGACAGATGGAATGTCGGCTTTGGTATTTATGCACCATTCGGGCTGAAAACGCAATACAGATCCAGTTGGTTTGCGGCGGATAGTGCTGTTAAATCCGAATTACAAATTGTCGATTTTGCACCGGCTGTTTCTTATAAATTAACAGACACAATTACAATCGGTGGTTCATTTATTGCGCGTTATATTTACGGACATATGACAAACAATTTACCGGCTGTTGTTGGTGGTGGTAAAAGTGATTTTGAATTGGATGGTTGGACAAGGACCGGCACTTTGGGAATTATGTATGAACCGACACAAGACACACGCTTGGGCTTTTCTTGGCGTTTCCGCAGTACGCAACAAGTGAAAGGTGATCATAAAATTACAGGAAACAGCTTAATTTTTAACCAAACGGCGACAGGATGGGCTTCTCCTGACTTACCGGAAACGGCGACTTTATCGTTTTATCAGAAAGTTCAAAAAGTTGGTATTTCCGCAACAGCGCGGTGGACACACTGGAGCCAATCTTTCCCTGAATTTTCAATGCGTTCTAACTCTCGCTTGTTTAATCAAATATATGCTAGCAACCCGATGGGAAGCGATATTTACCAAAAAACGTCAAAGTACAATTATGACAATACTTGGACTTTGTCTTTGGGGGCTGATTATTATCACAATGAAAATTGGACATTTCGTGCCGGTGTTGCCTATGATGAAGGCGCAACACATAATGACTTGACAAGAACATATCGTATTCCTGATAACGATCGTTTTTGGACAAGTTTAGGGTTTTCATATATGAATGACAATTACCAATTTGACTTTGGGTATTCACATATTTTTGTTCGCGCAAGTAAAGTTATTGCAAACAGCCAAAACGGCGAAACCGTTAGCGGAAAGTATAAAAGAATGCACTCTGATTTGATTGGTATTCAAATCCAATATGCGTTTTAATTCAAGCCGGACCAGTGTTAAAATCCCTTAAAGTTATTGCAAACAGCCGCAACGGCGAAACCGTTAGTGGAAAGTATAAAAGAATGCACTCTGATTTGATTGGTATTCAAATGCAATATGCGTTTTAATTAAAGCCGGCCCAGTGTTAAAATCCCTTGTTTTTTACGAGGGATTTTTATTGATGAGAAATCTTATCTTTTTGCTTTGTAAGAACTTAAAGAAGGTTGTCAGTCAAACTTGTTTATGTTGTTCTTTGACTTGCCCCTAAAAATAATTTACATTTATCACTTAGAAACAGAAGAATTGTTAATTAACAATTCTTCATCTAAAACCTGTTCTGCCAAATCCAAATAACTGGATAAAAATTTAAAACCAAAAGATGTTGCGCTTGTTTTTACAACTTCAATTTGTGATAATATGTAATCACGCGCATTTTCTTTGCTTATAATGTTTTTATTTTCCATTTTTATACTCCTTTAATAATATACTCAAAATTGTACTCTGTTGGACATTATAAAATTTAAAGAAGATATGTCAAGAAAATTCTTCATTTTAAATAAAATTTTTAAATTTTTAGACAAAAATACAACTTTTGATTGGTTGTTATAGACAAAAAGGGAATAATTCACATCTCACTTGCGTTTTTTTTGAAAATTAAAAACGAATCGAATGATGTTTTAAAAAACACTCTATAAAAACGTTCCTTTTGGATAGTGAATTTGTCAGGGAAAAGCTTGTTAAGAAAGGAAAAATGTCAAGATTCGATTCGTTTTATTTGGTGTTTAAAAAGATAGGAAAATGCTTGTGTTCATGCGTTTTGTGTCAATCGCAATTTGTTTCGATTCGCGTATTCATCAAAAAGAATCGTCATTCTGAATAAAGTGAAGAATCCAAAAAAAGGAAGTCATATTCGTGCTTGACACGAATATCCAAGCCGTATTTTAT
>JBJFAP010000128.1:0-2102 GCA_051887975.1 Alphaproteobacteria bacterium
TCTTCGATTAAACAAAGCTGACACTTGGCAAAACGCCCTTAAAAAAACGCCATCCATCATTCAATTACCGATTGAAAAAGGCTTTCAAACACCCGATTTTACCATCATTACAGAAGAAGATATTTTAGGCGATAAAGTCCTCCGTCCGACTCGGCACAAAAAAGCAAAAGAAAATTTTATTGAAGACATTTCTTCTTTATCTATTGGGGATTTGGTCGTCCATACCACCCATGGAATTGGTCGTTATGAAGGTTTGTTGACTTTGCAAGCCGGAGGAACTGCACACGATTGCTTAAAGATTGTTTATGAAGGTAATGACAAGCTTTTTGTTCCTGTTGAAAACTTGGATATGCTTTCCAGATATGGTTCTGAAAACACACAAATTGCATTGGACAAACTTGGCGGAACGGCTTGGCAAGCACGCAAAAGCAGAATAAAAAAGCAATTACTTGAAATGGCTGAAAAACTGATTGGAATTGCAGCATCTCGCTATGCAACCATTATGCCGAAAATCATACCGGACATCGGCTTATATAATGAATTTTGTGCAAGATTTGCCTATGTTGAAACGCCCGATCAATTAAAAAGCATTTCAGATATAGAACAAGATTTTGCAAGCGGTCATCCGATGGACAGATTAGTTTGTGGAGATGTCGGCTTTGGAAAAACAGAAGTGGCAATGCGTGCGGCTTTTTTGGCGGCAACAAATGGTATGCAAGTGGCTGTTGTTGTACCGACTACATTATTGGCAAGACAGCATTACAATAATTTTTTACAGCGTTTCAGAGGATTCCCATTAAAAATCGGACGTTTGTCAAGGTTAGTAGTCGGAAAGGAAAAAAAAGAAACAATAGAAGGTCTTGAAAATGGTATAATTGACATAGTTGTTGGAACGCACGCCTTGCTTTCTAAAAGCCTCAAGTTTAAAAATTTGGGACTTTTAATTGTTGACGAAGAACAACATTTTGGCGTTGCTCACAAAGAACAATTAAAATCTTTAAAAGCCGATATTCACGTTTTAACTTTAACAGCAACCCCTATTCCACGAACACTTCAAATGTCATTAACAGGGGTCAGAGATTTAAGCATTATTGCAACGCCACCGGTGGACAGGCTTGCAGTCAGTACTTTCGTTTTGCCCTTTGACAGTGTCATTTTAAGAGATGCTATTATGCGTGAATACTTGCGTGGCGGACAAGTTTTTTATGTTTGTCCGCGCATTTCAGATATGCCGCCTTTATTAGACAAACTCAAAAAAATCGTCCCGGAAGTCAAAATTATTGCAGCTCATGGTCAAATGTCTGTGACTGAATTGGAAAAGATTATGTCTGATTTTACGGACAGAAAGTACGATGTTTTATTGGCAACTTCGATTATTGAATCGGGACTTGATTTATCCTCTGTTAACACAATTATCGTTCACAGGTCTGATATGTTCGGTTTGGCTGCATTGTACCAACTGCGCGGACGTGTCGGACGATCAAAAATCAAAGCCTATGCTTATTTAACAACTTCCGAAGGAAAAATCTTAACAGAAGGGGCGCAAAAACGTTTAACCGTTATGCAATCACTTGACAGTTTAGGTGCAGGGTTTACGCTTGCTTCGCACGATTTAGACATCAGAGGCGCGGGTAATTTATTGGGACAGGAACAATCCGGACATATCAAAGAAGTCGGCGTTGAATTATATCAAAAAATGTTGGAAGATGCTGTTGCAATGTTAAAATCCGGACAAGATGTTTCCAATGTTACGGAAGAAAGTTATTCTCCTCAAATTTCTCTTGGATTATCGGTACTTATTCCAGAAAGTTATGTTTCTGATTTAGGTTTAAGAATGGAACTTTATCACCGAATGGCAAACATTGAAACACCTCAAGAAATGCAAGATATTCGTCTTGAAATGGAAGATCGATTTGGGCCTATTCCGTTGGAAGTGGAAAACTTACTTGAAACAGTTTCTTTAAAAGGTTTATGCAAGCGTGCCCACATAGAACGCATAGAAGCCGCTGAAAAAGGAATGACAATTACGTTCAGAAATAATTTATTTCCCAATCCTGCCGGTTTAGTCGGATTTATCAATTCACAAATGGGATTGGCAAAAT
>JBJFAP010000129.1:0-2087 GCA_051887975.1 Alphaproteobacteria bacterium
GGCAAAGAAAATTATCATTTAACAATTTGTTTAAGTTATTCCGGACGTGATGAACTGCGTCGTGCTGTTCAAAAAATGATGCATGATGCGTTGAATGGCAAAATCAAGCCGGATGATATAACGGAAGATGTTATTTCTTCATATTTGGACACAGCAGGGACACCGGATCCCGATTTGATCGTCAGAACAAGCGGTGAGTTGCGTTTAAGTAATTTCCTTTTATGGCAAGCCGCATATAGCGAGTTTTATTTTCCTTTGGTGCATTGGCCGGCTTTTTCCGAAGAAGACTTGGATAAAGCCATTGAAGATTATCAAACACGCGACAGACGCTTTGGCAAAGTCAAAGAATAAAGCGTTTAAAGAACTTTTTTATTGAGAGCTTTTGTCTTTAAAAGCTATGTTAGGTCTTGTGTTATAAAAACAAAGTGAAAAAGTTCTTTACAAGTATTTTAAATTATATATAATCGAGTACGGGGCAGGTTGGTGTCTGCCTTGAGGTTTAGTAGCCTCTTTTACTGGGTTCGACTTGTAAAATGGTCGAAAACTTACCTTTCAGTTTGAAAAAGGACTGGAAGGCAGGTAATACGGTTTTATGCCCAATAACTGCACTATTTCCAGTAAAATAGCTACTAACTTCCAGTCGCCTTTCACCACGGCGATTTTTTTTATTGAACGAAAGGAAGAAAAGTGAAGAAAACGATTTTGGCAATTTTAATGACAATGTTGGCAACTTCTGCGTTTGCCGAAGCAAAATGCGAAGGTGGCGACCCTTTCGAAGGCGTCAATGACGGACATGAATATTGCATCAGTAAGAAAACTATGACGTGGTGGGCAGCCTTTGTATGGTGTCAACAGCAGGGACGGCATCTTGCATCCTTGCAAGAAGCATGTGAAGGATGGTATGGTGCAACGGGAACTGCAGCTTGTGGAAATTTGGTAAAGTCTGGCGTTACGGCCAAAGATTGCTGGACGGCGTATCCGTACGACTCTACTCGTGCGTATGCCGTGGGTGCAGGTACTGGTAATATCTTCAACTACACCCGTAACTACGCATTCTACGCTATATGTTATTAGTCCTCGTTTTTAAAAACATACGAAAAACAATCGTCATTCTGAAGCGAAGCGAAGAATCCACAAAGAAAGGAATATAAAAAAAAAGAAAGGAAGAAAGGAAGAAAAAAATGAAAAGAAAGACAATTCTGTTCCGTCATTCTGAGCGGGCTTTAGCCCCGAAGAATCCACAAAGAAAGTCATCTTCGGGCTTGACCCGAAGATCTAAGCCGTATTTTATGGATACTCGCAAAAGTCAAGAGTATGACACACTTTTTTTATTATGTCATTCTTGGGCTGTTTTTTTTATTATGTCATTCTCGGGCTTGACCCGAGAATCCAATCCACATTGTTATGGATACTCGCAATAAATGCGAGTATGACAAAAAGAGGAATCGTCATTGTGAAGCGACAGCGAAGAATCCACAAAAAAAACAATAAAAAAAGAAAGGAAGAGAAAAATGAAAAAATTATTATTTGTGTTAAGTTTGATTTTGTGTTTTGCAACATCCGCAAAAGCGGATGATACATCGACAAGTTCTTTATCGGATGCCGAATGGTGTCCGAATGGCGTTGTTGAAAGGGGTGCGCATCCAACAAAAAGGTATTGTCGAAGCACATTTGGTATGAATTGGTACACAGCATTGGCATGGTGTCAAGTACAGGGAAAGCAACTTGCGACTATGAGTGAAGTTTGTGATAAAAGCGAAAATCTGGAAGACAGGTGGGACGCTTCAGGAGGTGACAAGAAGTGTCCGAATTTTGCAAACGGCGAAGCGTCTTTCAACTCTTGGGTGTGGACATCGACTACTTACACAACTAACTATACTTACGCGTATAGCGTGCATGCAGGTGCTGGTTATATCGAGCCGCCAACGCCATACTCCGCCCGTACTACCGCACACCCCGCTTTCTGTTATTAGTCCCCACGTTTAAAAACATACGAAAAAGAAATAAGAAAGTCATCTTCGGGCTTGACCCGAGAATCCACATCAATATTACAATTCCAACCGACAATTCGGTGCGAACTGCCGTTC
>JBJFAP010000130.1:0-2071 GCA_051887975.1 Alphaproteobacteria bacterium
GTCTGAATCGATATGAAAAGAAAGCCCCAACAAAAATTGTATCTTTATCAATAATGCACGAATATCATCTTGCCCTGTTTGAGGAAAATATAAAAAAATAAAATTCGGATTATCGCTGTCGAAAAAAGTCAATGTTTTATTCTTGTGTAATTCATTTAACAATTCGTTCAAAAGCTTTCTTTTTTGTTCTGAAACAGCTTCACCCAATTTTGACAAATCCAATGTCAAAACCCAACCTTTAGATGTAAAAGCTGTCATCTTTGTTAAAAAATGTTGCCAAGAATTTTTTTCTGTTAACATATCAATCTTCTTTCAATGGCATATAAATATCCAAATGGGGTTGATGAACGCATTGTTCACGCAAAAGTCCTGACAAAACAGCGCGTCTTGATGTACATTCTTGCAAAGAACATTCTTGACCGAATGTGCATTTTTCTTTTGTCATACGGGAACACAGAGCATCAATAAAATACCCTTGAAACAAACGTATTCCAATCTTGCAACCCAACAGCAAAGAATCTTCGTCAAAGCAGTGCGTTAAAACAAAGCGAACCGTCGAATGTTTTTCAATAAAAGCCGAAAGTAAATTTTGTATTTTTTCTTCTTTTAATTTAGACGAATATGCAATTTTCATATACGACACATCAAAAGCGTCCAAATCCAGCAATTCCAGCTCGTTGATACCAATACCGTCCAAAGCATAAGAAATATTATGTTCTTTGAGTTTCTGACAAGCCTTTTTATAAACGTCAAAACGGTGAAAAATATCAGCAATCTGAAATTCAATAATCAACGGAACCGGCATTTTCTTAATCAATTCATCAAACAAAGGCGTCAAAACACTGTCAACATTCATATTCAAGCTGACCGCCTTGGAATATTGCGTTAAATTCAAATTTAACAATCCTTTCATCATTCGAATATCCAACGTTTCCATCAACAGCCAAAACAACGGTTTATTTGATGATAAATTCAAATCAGCAGCAAAAATTTTTTGAATTTCGCTGACGGACGTATAAAATTCTTGAAAAGCTTCAAAATTCAAAGCATTTTTTTCGAAACAAATGACAGATTGACGACGAATAAAATCCAAAGGATTAGCCTGTTCGATTTTGTATAATAAACTTTCCACGATATCCGGAGTTAATTCTTGCGTAATCGGTGCATTTACTTTTTTTGGAACAACAGTCGTTTTTTCCGCAATCGGCTTTTTTTCTGTATGAAGTAATGCTTCCAATGATTTTCTGTCCTTATCCAAAAAGAAAATTTTTGAAAAATTTTCACTCTCCGGTCTTAAAAAGTAAACATCGTCTGTAAAAAGATCCTTAATTTGTACCAAAATATTATCAATCATCGACACAATAGGATATGCCGTCAACAGAACGAAATCACTGTTTGATAAAAGGAACAAACGCGCTTGCGCGTGATTAAGCAGCGGTTCAAACAACCTTGATACAATTTCCAACTGCCGATAGCCGCGATTATCCATTGATAATGCAGACATTTTAATATAAATGGCACAAAAAGGAACACCCAAAGAGCTGATACGCCCCAATGCGGCTAGAACCTGTTCTTCCGGTGTTGACAGCGATGATGCCATAAATCATTCCTATTCCAAGTAAAAGATTACTTTTTTGCGTCAGGATCTTGCAATAAATAACCACGTCCCCAAATTGTACCGATATAATCTTGTCCGGTTGCTTTTTGCAATTTTTTACGCAACTTACAAATAAACACATCAATAATTTTTAATTCGGGTTCATCCATACCGCTGTATAAATGATTAAGGAACTGTTCTTTATTTAAAGTTGTTCCTTGACGCAAGGCCAATAATTCAAGTATCGCAAATTCCTTACCTGTCAAATGAACCGGCTCACCGGCAACAGAAACCGTTTTGGAATTTAAGTTAATTTCCAACTTTCCGACATTGATAATCGATTTTGCATGTCCTTGAGAACGACGCACAATCGCCTTAATTCTTGCAATCAATTCAGATTTATCAAAAGGTTTTGTTAAATAATCGTCCGCGCCGTCCATAAAACCTTGGACTTTTTTATCGGGCGCAGTCAGT
>JBJFAP010000131.1:0-547 GCA_051887975.1 Alphaproteobacteria bacterium
TGATGGCAATGTTATCGGGCATGTTGTGGATATCAAGAAAAATCATCTGTTATTTGATGATGACGGCAAAATTATCGGTTCTATGGATAAAGCCGGTCGTGTCTTTGATAATAATGGTAAGCATTTATTCACGGTTTCGCCGGATGATAAGCTTTACGATCCAAATGGTAATTTAATCGGTTCGATTGATGAAAACGGTAATATCTTGGATTTGAACGGTAATATCATCGGAAATGCAACGAATTTACCACATTATCTGTACGATGCAAACGGTAATATTATCGGGTATATCAAAGATAACAAGATTTTTGATAATGAAGGTAATCAAATCGGTTGGATTGACGCAGACGGTAATATCTATGATATGGACGGTAATTTGATTGGTAAAATCAATCCTGACGGTTCCGTTGAGTGGTTTAATGAAAACGGCGTGTGTGCTAATGCAAAATATAATGGCGAAGTTCGCGATGCAAACGGTGAGTTGTTGTACAAAATTAAGTGCGGTAAAATTTATGATAAATACGGCAACTTGATTGGTACGATTGAC